>NZ_JBGONU010000003.1:0-215936 GCF_041439295.1 Vibrio sp. 1F253
TATAAATACCCAGCAACTCGCTGCAAAAATCAGCTCGAAAGATCAACACGCCCTATTTATACCTCATACAGCTATCAATAAACATGATGTGTAGGGTTCACTTGTTGATGAATCATAATAATCAGTTCAAGTTGTGTTTATCTCGATTAACCACTTTTCTGCTGTGTACGATGGTGACCGTGGTTATGCACATGACGGTTTGGGGTTGGTAAACGGCGAGCAGCAGATACAGTTGAAGTTTGGGCTTGTGAATACATAAAGGCACCTCCTCTAAGACATCGTGAACTACATATTCACTTTAATACTATGAAAGAAAGGTGCCAATTTTTAGGAGTAGAAGGAAATTAATTATTCCCTCTATTATTACGCTTCTTCGCTCGCTAGCGTTGCTGAGCGGTGGAATATCCTAAGTTGTTGAATTTCCTCTTTCCAGATAGTCGAATCAATGGTTTCTAAAATGAGAGGGATACCATTAAAGCGAGAATCAGAGGCTATATACTCAAAACAATCCCAGCCTATTTCGCCTTTTCCTAAAGAATGATGTCGATCGACTCGACTCGCGAACTCAGCTTTTGAATCATTGATGTGCATTGCTCTTAGATAGTGCATACCCACGATGCGGTCGAACTCAGCAAAAGTATGCTCACACGCTTCTTTTGTCCGTAGGTCATAGCCAGCAGTAAAGGTATGACAGGTATCTAAACACACGCCGACGCGTGACTTATCTTCTACTTGGTGGATGATCTCTGCTAGGTGCTCAAACTTCCAGCCAAGGTTCGTGCCCTGCCCTGAGGTATTCTCAATCACCGCAATCACATCAGGCACCGCTTGGTGAGCCAAGTTAATCGACTCAGCGATCTTAGCCAAACATTCGCTTTCTGAGATTTTCTTTAAATGACTCCCAGGATGAAAATTCAAAAGCGTTAGTCCAAGTTGATTACAACGCTCCATTTCATCAATAAAAGCCGCACGTGATTTCTCTAGCTTCTCTTCTTCTGGTGCTCCTAAGTTAATAAGGTAGGAATCATGAGGAAGGATGTGTTCAGCGCTAAAACCTAACATTTTACAGTTGGCTTTAAAGGCGCTGATGGTTTTGGCTTCTAGCGGCTTTGCTGCCCACTGTCTTTGGTTTTTGGTGAACAGTGCAAAAGCATTGGCGCCAATCTCTCTTGCGCGTATTGGCGCCTGATCAACACCGCCTGCAGCAGACACATGCGCACCAATAAACTTAATATTAGTTTCAGGTTTTGAAGATGAATTATTGTTTGTCATTAAATCACTTTACACTTTCAGGATGCTTAATAATTAAAGGGTCGTATCACTTACAGGTCAATAAAAACACAACAAATGTAGTAAATTTACAACAAATTCCAATGTTAAATATTTTTTATACTTTAAAATATTTTGTAATTGCTTTGTTTTCAAAGGTTTTATTGATTTAACTCAAAGTAATCACCTTGAAAAAAATGAGGTTTTTGGTTGTTTTTTGACTTAAATCAATATTAAACTACCACAAACTAGGTATATATTACTCAGCTCAATAAAATTCGAAAGTTAACACCATAATCAAACCACATAAAGTGGACTAGGAGATAGTTATGATCCAAGGTATTCAAATTACTAAAGCAGCAAACGACGACCTACTAAACTCAATCTGGCTACTAGACAGCGAGAAGAACGAAGCTCGTTGTGTTGTTGCTACTTCAGGTTTCGAAGCTGACCAAGTTATCTCAGCAGCAGACCTAGGCGAGTACGAAAGCCGTGAAGTTGCTATCGAAGCAGCACCACGCATCGAAGGTGGTCAACACCTAAACGTTAACGTTCTTAAGCGTGAAACGCTAGAAGATGCCGTTGCTCACCCAGAGAACTACCCACAGCTAACTATCCGTGTATCGGGTTACGCTGTACGTTTCAACTCTCTAACTACTGAACAACAACGTGACGTTATCGCACGTACGTTCACTGAGTCTCTATAATTTTTAGAGCTTGAATTAGAATACAAAAACGGCGCTCATTGAGCGCCGTTTTTATTTGTTCAACAATACCGGTGTAGGTTACGGTTGAACTCGACGAAGCACTGCTTTTAGCGCTTCAAAATCGTTATCTAGATCTTCAGACAACAACTCCATCACCGCGTGCTTAGCCAGCGGGCCAGGAAGTTCAATGTCAGTACCTAAGATGTCATCAACCACTTCTTTGAATTTAGCCGGGTGTGCCGTACATAAGAACAGGCCTGTCTCATTCTCTTGCAGTTGCTCTTCCAATAGACGGTAAGCAATCGCACCATGAGGTTCACACAGGTAGCCTTGAGCTTTTAGGTCGCGCACTGATTCAGCACTCTGCTCATCAGATACTTTACCTTTACCCAAAGTATCCAGTCCCCAACCTTTCAGTTGGCAAAGCTCTTCGATACGTGGCCAGTTGTTTGGTTGGCTCACATCCATCGCGTTCGATGTTGTCGCAACGGTTGGCTTTGGATCCCATTGACCTGTTTCTAGGTAACGAGGAACCGTGTCATTTTCATTGGTTGCTGCAATGAAGCGTTTAACTGGTAAGCCTAGCGCTTTCGCTAATAGACCCGCAGTTAGGTTACCAAAGTTACCACTTGGTACAGAGATAACCAGATTTTCACGTTGCTCTTTGGTTAGCTGAGAAGCCGCCTCAAAGTAGTAACAGATCTGAGCCATCAAACGGCTGATGTTGATTGAGTTTGCTGAGTTCAAGCCAATCTCTTTGCGCAGTTCAGCGTCGTCAAACGCGTCTTTTACTAGTGCCTGACACGCATCAAAATCGCCATCAATCGCGACAGTATGAATGTTCTTACCTAGCGTACAGAATAGCTTTTCTTGCAGTGGGCTGATCTTGCCTTTCGGGTATAGGATAACAACGTTGATGTTTTCCATACCGTAGAATGCGTGTGCAACCGCAGCGCCAGTATCACCCGATGTTGCCGTTAAGATAGTGATTTGACCACCATCAGAAACCGCAGCCAAAGATTGAGCCATAAAACGGCCACCGAAATCTTTAAATGCTAACGTTGGACCGTGAAACAGTTCAAGTGCGTAAACGCCGTCTTTCACTTGGTTGATCGGTGCTGGGAATTGGAATGCCGCATCCACTAGTTGATCAATCTGTTCCTTTGGTAATTCATCACCAATTAGAGCAGAAAGAATCTTTGAACTACGAGGGACAAAGTCCTCTGCAAGTAGTGCATCGATGTCATCGAACTTAGGCAGCTCTGATGGGAAAAATAGACCTTGATTACGACCTAGACCTTGACGAACGGCTTGGCCAAAAGAGACTTGCTCATCGTTTTCTTTGATGTTGTACAGCTTCATAACTCACTTCCTGTAACGATCGAACCTTGTTTATCTAAGCGACAAACGTGGACGAATCCTTCTTCATTTTGTACGTAATTTTGTTCTAACCAGCGTGCAACACGCTCGGCGACATCTTGTTCTTTGCAAATGCTAAATAGCGTAGGGCCACTACCAGAAATTCCAGTAGCTAATGCTCCTGCTGACGTTGCATATTTACGTGCATCAGCAAACCCTGGAAGCAGTTTCTCACGATATGGTTCAGCAATCACGTCTTTGATCATCTTAGCGGCTAGCTCCGGCTGACCAGAGTGACAAGCATGAATAAAGCCCGCTAAATGACGACCATGGGCAATCACATCTTGACGGCGATACTGAGAAGGCAAGATCTCTCGTGCTTCGGCCGTTGAAACCTTGATGCCCGGATACGCCATTACCCAATACCAATCGTCAAAACATGGAACCTCTTGGCTAATAATGCCAAGCTCTTCCAACATTAATTGCACACCACCAAGGTAACATGGCGCTACGTTATCGTAATGTATGCCACCTGAAATCTTACCTTCCATTTCACCCATCAGAGCAAGCAGTTCAGTTTCATTCAACGGTTGGCCATGAAAACGGTTCAAGGCATCAAGCGCCGCAACAATTGAACATGCACTTGATCCTAAACCAGAGCCGATAGGCATGTTCTTCTCTAGCGTCATCTCTAGATACTTAACTGAGATACCTTTCTTGTCTAACTCGCGAGAGAACACAACCCAGCAGTCGTAGACAATATTTTCTTTGGTTTCAGTTGGCAGCTTAGAAACAAAGCTGCCTGCTGTTTTTAGCGAGAATGGTTCATCACCGGCTTTAACCATTACTCGGTCACCAAGCAATGTGCCATCCACTGGAGACACAGCGGCCCCCAGCACATCAAAACCTACACTGACATTGCCGATTGATGCAGGAGCATAAACAACAACATCCATATCACTTGAACTCATTCCTAAACTCCTAATTTCCAACCAAGAGTACGCATCACATCAGAGAATACGCCTGCTGCTGTAACTTCAGTACCTGCACCGTAGCCACGCAGAACGAGCGGGATTGGCTGGTAGTAACGGCTGTAGAATGCCAGAGCGTTCTCGCCATCTTTAATCTTAAACATTGGGTCATCGCCATCAACAGCTGCGATACGAACCTTACATTTACCTTCAGCGATCTCACCCACATAACGAAGTACTTTGCCTTCTTCTGCTGCGATAGCTGACTGCTCTTTGAAGTATGCATCCGCTTCTGGCAAGCGAGCCATGAACTCGTCAACTGTACCTGAGTCATCAAAACCCGGTGGCAATGCTTGGTCAACTTCAACATCTTCAAGCTCAAGTGCCATACCCGCTTCACGAGCAAGAATAAGCAGCTTACGCGCAACGTCCATACCAGACAGATCATCACGAGGATCCGGCTCAGTGAAGCCGTTATCTTTAGCAATGTTGGTTGCTTGGCTGAGTGTCATACCCTCATCCAGCTTACCGAAGATGTAAGACAGTGAACCAGAAAGAATACCGTTGAACTTCTCAAGCTCATCACCTGCAGAGATTAGGTTCTGTAAGTTTTCGATTACCGGTAGACCTGCGCCTACTGTTGTCTCGTACATCAACTTACGACGAGAGTTACGCGCCACTTCACGAAGCTGATGGTAGTAAGCCATGCTTGCTGTGTTGGCTTTTTTGTTTGGTGTTACAACGTGGAAACCAGCCGCTAGGAAATCTGCGTATTGTCCTGCAATACCTTCGCTAGACGTACAATCAACCAACACAGGGTTGATGATGTGATTACGTTGAACAAGTGCCGCTAAACGCGCTAGGCTAAACTCTTCTGTCGCACTCGACATACGATCACGCCACTGTTCTAGCGGTAGACCATCGCTGTCTAGCAGCAAGCCTTTGCTGTTTGCTAAACCACATACGCGAATCACGATGCCTTTTTCAGCCAGTTTGCCTTGTTGACGTTGGATCTGGTCAACAAGCTCACCACCAACACCGCCAACACCGACAACGAAGACGTCAAGGAAGTGCTTAGAGTTAAATAGGTTTTCATGACACGCTTTGATTGCTTCTGAGATTTTATCTTCCGGGATAACCGCAGAGATAGCGCGCTCTGAAGAGCCTTGAGCAATAGCAACGATGTTAACGTTCACTTCAGCTAAAGAAGAGAAGAACTGAGAAGCAACGCCACGTGATGTACGCATACCGTCACCCACCAGCGTCACAATCGCAACATCATCCATGAACTCAACTGGCTCTAATAGGCCATCTTTAAGTTCGAGTTCAAACGCATCTGATAACACTTGCTTCGCTTTCACTTTGTCAGCCGATTCAATACAGAAGCTGATGCTGTACTCAGAAGAAGATTGAGTAATAAGGACAATAGAAACGCCTGCAGAAGACATCGCGCCGAATACACGACTCGCCATGCCTACCATGCCCTTCATACCTGGGCCTGATACGTTAACCATCGTTAGGTCACTTAGCGTAGTGATACCTTTGATCGCCAGGTTATCTTCGCCAGTGTCTTGGCCAATCAAAGTGCCTGCACCCTGTGGGTTGAAGCTGTTTTTGATCAGACATGGAATATGGAATTGTGCGATAGGTGCGATTGTTTTCGGGTGTAGAACTGAAGCGCCGAAGTAAGAAAGCTCCATCGCTTCTTGGTAGCTGAGTGATTTAAGAAGACGGGCATCATCCACTAAGCGTGGGTCACAGTTGTAAACGCCATCGACGTCAGTCCAAATCTCACAGCAATCAGCACGTAGACATGCCGCTAGAACTGCAGCTGAGTAGTCAGAGCCGTTACGGCCAAGCGTTACTAACTCGCCTTTATCATTACCAGCAGTAAAGCCCGGCATGATATTTACGTGACCTTTAGGAAGCGGTGATTGGCGGAAGTTCTGAGTTGAAACATCCACATCCACCATGGCTTCAAGATGATCACCTTGAGCATAGAGGTATTCCACAGGGTCAATCAGGCTTGCTGGTTGGCCTTTCGCTTCCAGCACCGCTTTCATTAGCTGGATTGAAACTCGCTCACCTTTACTAATGATACGAGCATTTACGTGATTCGGGCACATGCCCAGTAGGTTAATACCATTCACGAACTGCTTAAGTTGAGCAAGAGAGGTATCGACTTGCTCTTGAAACGCAGAGCCATCTACTGACGGCAATACCGCTTGAATCTCTGCAAACAGCGCAGAAAATGATGATTCGATCTCTGAAATCTGTGTGTCAGCTTCACCGTTTTTCAGTGCAGCTTCAATAACAGCGACCAACTTATTGGTTGTTTTTCCTGGAGCCGATAGTACAACGGCTAGCTCTTCTTGCTGGGCATTATTAGCGATGATATCAGCTGCTCGTAAAAAACGATCTGCATCAGCTAATGATGAACCTCCAAACTTTAAAACGCGCATCCCTTTCTCCATAAGTCATAAAAATGGTACAAAAAAAGGCCTGTATCTTGTTGGATACAGGCCTTTTTTTTAAAATCCGTTACTTAGCAGCCTGCCCCAACAATGTGAATGTCGGTAATAATAATGGTGGTGGTCATTACTAGGTGGCTTACATGCTGCATATCAAATTCTCTGCTTGTGCTTTACTCTACGTGTATCAATTTTTACTACTATGCGTCAATGAAAAGTTGCGTTTTTTTTACATTCACACCGTTTTTCAGAGCAAACCTTCATTTAAGAGATAAAACACCCTGCATCAACCTGCCATTCAGAGAGTGGATTAACTCATCAAACAAACAGAAGTAATCAGTTGCATATATAGTCATAACAAAATGCTCTATCGATAGTACAGCGAACATACAAGTCCTGTGCTTTAATTGAACAATAACGTTCGAAAAACAATAATAATGACATCAGGAGTGGGAAATGAAGAGATTACTTATTCTTTTAGTCTTTGCTATGCCTGTTGTTTGTTCAGCGAACAGTTTACCGCTACTGAGCAGTTTGCCTTTGCTCCCCAGTCAAATCGATAGCTCTGCCCATAAGTTTTTTATCTCCACGCAAAGTGCATCGAGTGAAAGCTTTGATACTTGGACAGTAGACAGTGGTTATTCTTATAGCTTGTTTTCTGATGTGGATCTTTATGTCGGTACACGAATCAACACTGCTGCACTGAAATATGAGAGTGGATTCTTGAGTGGTGTTAGTTATCAGTTTTCCGAAAGAGTCTCTTTCAACAGCTCTCTACACACCTATAACAATGAAACAGAAGACAGTGATAAATCGGTAGCCGCAGAGCTTTCCAGCCGCGTGCAGCTAACCGACAATCTAGATATGCATGCCACCCTTGATTATGAAGAGTGGCAACAAGGTGTTGAGGTAGGATTAGGGTTTCGCTTCTAATCTATCCCACTTCTTTATTGATGAGCCCGTTAAGATTCAATCAACAATTCCGTTGAAATTAACACACCATTCCAATCGGCATAAATGTAATCACCGGGCTGAATCAGTTGATTGTGTATAGAGAGCGTCACATTCACTTGCCCAACACCGTGCTTCTCGGTTTTAAATGGAGAGGCTCCGAGAGCTTGAATACCAAGATCCATCTGCGCCATCATCGCAACATCACGCACCGCACCATTCACAATGACGCCTTCCCAACCATTTTCGATGGCTAGAATAGCCAATTGGTCGCCAAGTAACGCTTTTTGACACGAGCCATTACCGTCTACAACGAGTACTTTGCCGCAGCCATCGGTCTCTAAAACCTCACGAACCTTGGAATTATCGTGATAACAACGAACTGTTACAATTTTTCCCCAGAACGCACCACGCTGGCCGAAGTTCTGTAATGGCATATTCAGTAGCGTGACTTTGCTTTCAAACTCATCACATAAGTCAGGTGTTATATCGTGCATATATCCTCCGTGAGTAAGGCAAACCTATTAAGTCAGGTGAGCCTCTATGCTTTTATATATTATTAAAATTAATCCTTTTTTTTCATTGCTCTATGCCCAATTTAATACGAAATAAAAGTTGATTGAGCATCTTTATCTACTAGACTCTAAGGATAGCTTTCAGCTTCCTTGGTTCATAGTCCGGTCTTTAGCAAGCAAGATGTGCGAAATATCTCGAATAATCATTCTTATTTTGGTGCTAAATAGTCACCATAACATTGGTTAAGTTGTAGCCATACTATTAAAGTTTGTTGCGATACGGCAATTGATGTAAATCAACAAAGTGAATGGAATTAACATTCTCGCGTTGTTAGCATGCTGTTAACATTATAGAATCCTCTTAAATCACTAAAAGAATGATTGAAAGGCGTACTGGATCTACGTTATTGGGCAATACTTCAAGGAAGGCAGATAGCTGGAAGTAAGTGTTTTTTTGAAAACTTTAAGTTATCATCAAAAATACATTACCTGTATGTTATGTTTTGCCTAGAATTTATTCTATTAGCACAGTTTCGTCACAAATTTAGGTACCGCCAAATGCAAACCCCGCAGATTCTTATCGTTGAAGATGAGCAAGTAACTCGTAACACTCTAAAGAGTATTTTTGAAGCAGAGGGATATGCTGTTTTTGAGGCTAGCGACGGTGAAGAGATGCACCAAGTGCTATCTGATAACCAAGTTAACCTTGTAATTATGGACATCAACCTTCCAGGTAAGAATGGCCTACTACTTGCGCGTGAACTACGTGAGCAAGCAAATGTAGCGCTTATGTTCTTAACTGGTCGTGATAATGAAGTTGATAAGATCCTTGGCCTAGAAATCGGCGCTGATGACTACATCACTAAGCCTTTCAACCCTCGTGAGCTGACTATCCGTGCACGTAACCTTCTTAACCGTTCAATGAGCACAAGCTCTGTTCAAGAAGAAAAGCGTAGCGTTGAGAAGTACGAGTTCAATGGTTGGGTACTAGATATCAACAGTCGTTCTCTGGTTAGCCCAGATGGCGAAGGCTACAAGCTACCTCGTTCAGAGTTCCGTGCTCTACTTCACTTCTGTGAGAACCCAGGTAAGATCCAAACACGTGCAGACCTTCTTAAGAAGATGACTGGCCGTGAGCTTAAGCCACACGATCGTACTGTAGACGTAACAATCCGTCGTATTCGTAAGCACTTTGAATCTGTTTCTGGTACACCAGAAATCATCGCGACGATTCACGGTGAAGGCTACCGCTTTTGTGGTGACCTAGAAGACTAATTCGATTCGCGCTTCTGGCCGTTTAGTTCTTGCCGTCGATTAGCACTTCTAAACCGATAGCACTCTAACCAGTTAGTACTTATAAACAGTTAGTACTTCTAGCAATCGAAGCGTGAACAATCGTTATTAAAAAGGGAGAATGCCAACGCATTCTCCCTTTTTTATTGTTCATTGTTCGCTAAGGTTTTAGTAAACCGTATCTACCTTCACGTCTTTCTCGACTAACCACTTCACGGTTTCGCCATCTTTGAGTTCAATCGCAACATCAACAGGCTTATCACTGTCGATCTCTAACTGCCATACAAAAGCGACTTCCCACTGCGTTTCACTATGTGTTCTTAAATCTAGATCGTCAGCCGTTACCAACAAGGTATCTGCACCCTGTTTAACCGTCACACTCTCAACCGCAAGTGTTGCTGGTAATTGTGAGTCAGACTCTAGGTAGATAGCACCATGCAAAGTCTTATCTTGAGCCTCCCCAATCGTAGGCATTTTGTTGTGCCACAGGTTGCTTTTCATTGTGACTGTCGCTGCAGATACTTCGACTTGATTATCTTGCTGCCATTCTACTTGTGGCGCAGAACAACCCGCTAATGCTACTACACATGCGGCAAATGCTAATTTTTTCATCATTCTTCTACCTTTGATTTAACCAACTCTTTAAGACTTCAATATCATTTTGGTATTCGTTATTTATTTCATCAACCCAATCTGAAATGTTCTCCCACCACGCAGGCATATCTGGAGATTGAGCTTTCTGAGCAACTTGCTGTATGCGTTTCAGGCCAATGGAACCTGCTGCACCTTTAATCTTGTGTGCCTCAGAAACGATACTGCCTTGATCTTTCGCAACCATATTGGAATTCAATATTTCCATATATTCCGGCATCATATCTTCAAACATCACGATGCTATCCAAAACAGGTTTCGACCCGACAATGTCAACATAAGACTCTAGCATATCAATATCAAGCAAAGTGGTATCAATCGTTGAAAGAGCCGGCTTACTCGCTGTTACTTTCTCAACACCTGCTACTTTTTCAACATCCTTTGCTATATCAATACCCTCGGCTTTCTCAATAACCTCTGGGGCATCCTCAATCAACTCGCTGATGACATCCTGGATTGCACGAACCGACAGTGGTTTACTGATCGCTTCATCCATGCCTTTCTGGAAATACTCTTGCTTATTGTTTAATACATTCGCGGTTAATGCCACCAAAGGCGGCAATTGGCTATATTTCTCGCGGTAGTATTGGGCAATGTCGAAACCAGTCATATCTGGTAACTGGATATCCAGTAATACCAAATCATAATCTTTCGGGTTGAAAACGATTTGTGCCTCTTTACCCGTCATTACGACTGTCACTTCATGCCCTAGGCTTTCAAGTAAAGAACGAGCTACTGTGATATTGAGCTCAATGTCTTCGACCATGAAAATCTTAAGGTTGGACTGCTTTCTTGGCGTTTTGATCAGAGCCTGAGTATCGTGATTAACTGGAACTCGAATCGAAACCGTAAAGGTACTACCAAAACCCTCTTCACTGGTGACTTCAATGTGACCATCCATCATATTGATCAGCTGTTGAGATACAGCAAGACCAATTCCGGTACCGACAGCGTGTAAATTGTCAGTTCCCGATTTCACCTGATAGTACATCGCGAAGATCTTCTCGATTTCACTTTCAGGGATACCTATCCCGGTATCTTCTACTTCCATCGTGATGTTGGCAAAATCGCCATCAATTTCTGCGCTGACCGTCATCACGACACCACCATCTTTGGTGAACTTCATCGCGTTGCTTACAAGATTCCACAATACCTGTCTAAGACGAGTACCATCCACCTCAACTGCAGAAGGGAGATCGGACAATCTTTCTAGATCAAACCTCAACCCTTTCTGCTCTGCCATTAACGCAGAAATACTTTCGATCTCAACAACGAAATCTTCAAAATTGATAGGGGTTGGGAATAGCTCAAGCTTACGGCGGTCGAACTTATCCATGTCGATAATATCGTTAAAGATATTACCCAATGTTACCGCGCTCACCTTGATGGTTTGCATCTGCTTACGCTGCTCGGTCGTCAGCTGGCTATCCAATAACATGCGGCTCAAGCCGATGATGCCATTGAGCGGTGTTCTTAGCTCGTGGCTAATGGTTGAGATAAAGGTGGTCTTATCGCGGCTGGCTTTTTCTAGAGACTCTTGGTGCTCTTTACGCTCAGTGATATCGCGGCCGAAACCGACTAAACCTAAGTGGCGGCCATCTTTGCTGTAGAAAGGCACCTTACGCAGTTCGAAGTAACTCTTGCGACCATCTGGGTATTCAAGCCATTGGTCATAAGTCAGTGCTTGGTTGTCAGCAAAGACTTTCTTGTCGGTTTCAACAACTTGCTGGGCTACCTCTTTACTGTAGACATCCCAAGGCGTCAAACCGACTAGCTCTTTTTCTGTTTTGCCCGTGAGTTCTTCAACCGCTCGGTTGCAACCTGAAAACACCCCATCTTCATTGCGATAATAAATGAGGTCAGGCGAGGCATCGATAAACGAGCGCAACAGTGCCGTTCGTTCTGCTAATTCAAGCTGAGTTCGCTCACGCTGAAACACTTCGTTCTCAAGATCATGCATTGCTTCTGCACGCGCTTCTTCTGCTTTTTCACGATCTTCAATTTCTTGATTGAGCTTTTCGATATTGAGTTGCAGTTTATTGTTGAGTTCTTGATCTCGCTCTCGCATGTCACCCAACTTAGAGACCAATTTAGCCAACCTTTGACGAGACTCTTCCAGTTGATCGACCACGACTGAAAGAAAATAGACCGCCCAAGGTGTGATCACTAAACCGAAGAAAACCGAACGGACAATGTCGATATCATCAACATTACCTTTGAGTGCGAGGGTGATACCGACTTGTACAACAACAGCAAGGGCAACAAGCGCTAGGGCGAGTAAGATAGAAAAGCGGACAATCCCCAATTTTACGAGCAGATCCACGTAATACTGGGCAAGATTTTTCATGGGTTTCATTTAGCGCTCCACGCGATAAGACTAGCAACATTCTACCTTGTTTGAAGATAGTAGGTAAGCTAGCTACATCACACGCAGCAAGAGATTAGCGGTAATATCGAAGGTTAATCAACCAATATTAATACTAACCAAGCAATATCAATACTAGCCAAGCCACATAAATATTAACCAAGTAATATAAATGCTAAATAAGACAAAGACGGAGTCACTAAGTTACCCATTCTATAAAGTTAGTGAATAGAGTATGGATGCACTATCGAACGATTTCGACCATCAGATTTCGCTTGATACAACGCACTGTCAGCCAAGGCAACAGCAGACTCCATTTCGTCATCAGGTGTTGGTATATAAGAGACAATACCAATACTCACCGTGATGAAGTCTGACACTGTCGACTTCTCATGAGCTAATCCTAGTTTTTGCACTTCATCATGAATTCGACGAGCGACCATAAGCGCACCTTCTGTGGTTGTGTTTGGGAGAATAAAGCCAAACTCTTCACCACCGTATCGAGCCACGCAATCCGAAGAGCGATTCAACACCTGCTTAAAGGCTTGTGAAACCTGAATCAAAGCATCGTCACCTTGTTGGTGTCCATAGAAATCGTTATAGCCTTTAAAGAAGTCGATGTCACACAGCATAATCGTCAACGGCAATTTCTCACGCACATGATGATGCCACAATGTAGACAGCTGCTCATCGAAGCGACGTCGATTGGATACCTGAGTTAAACTATCCATAAAACTGAGGCGCTCAAGCTCTAAATTGGCTTCTTCAAGTTTCTGCTCGGCGAGGTAACGTTCTGTGATATCACGTGCCATGATCAGTACACCATTGGTACTCGATGCAGGGTCTCTAAAAGGCGACTTCACTACATCATACCAAGTAAACTCTCCATCACTTGAAACCAGTTTGTCGATGTAACGCAACGAGTTACCTTGATGAAGCACTTGATGATCACTCTCTGATACGCGCATATAAATGCTATTTGGTACTACGTCTTGTAGACGTTTACCCACTAAATCACTGACTTCAGAAATACCCAACGCTGCCACAAATGGCTTATTACACGCCTGGTAAACCATGTTTTCGTTGAAGATACCAATCGAGTCAGGGCTCGCTTCCAAGATGTTTTGTAAAATGGTGTCACGTTGTGCAAGTGCAACTTCAGTATCTTTACGCTTTTCCATTTCCCCACGCAGTTGTTGCTGCATGTCATGCCAATCCGTCACATCGTGACTTATCGAGAGCGTACCTATGGTTTCCCCACTTTGCGAGAGCAAAACACTTTGATAGGTTTCAAGGAGACACCCCTTACCATCTTGGTCTGTGGTCCATGAGCGCTCACTGACACGACCTTTTAAGGCACCACTAGACACACTTAAAGTGCCCTCTTCAGGGCGACCATGCCAAAACTTTTTAAACGCTCGATTACTCGCGACCAATTCACCCTTTTGATCGATGACATAGACCAACTCAGATAAAGAATCCAAAGCGGTACGAGCAACATTGAGATCACGAACCTCTTGGGAAATCTCTTCGTTGGTACTTTTATAAGGGGAAGCATGTATCATCCAAGCCTTTCTACTTCTAAAGTGGATCTTACGACCCACCAAGTTGATCTTAAAAGATTCAAATTCAGAAAGAACCCAAGACGAGAGATATTCAAACGTTCGAGAGTTGATGTGATCAGTGAGGTAATGACGAAAACTATTCTCAGCTTCCACTGTTGGAAAACGAAAGTGAGTACCTATTTGGCGGATACCAAGCAACTGCATGGCTTGGCGATTGGCGTACAAGATCTCGCCACTTCGGATGTCAACAAAATAAAGAGGTGAAGGTGTAGCAAGAAGAAGCTGTTCAATATATGACTGGTAACGTAAATAAATATGCCAGCAGATGAGACCTATCAGCAATAGAACAACGATATATATACCGTAGCCATACGCCCTATCCCATAACCAAGTCATTACCAGTTCCATCTGCTCTCAATCTATACTTATAAATTCTGTGAGGGAAATGTTACCACTATTTGTTGGTTTTATCTGCTGTTACCTACAGTCACCCATCCCTATCAATTGGTCGCGTTTAAAACAGGTTGCGTGTACTCGAATGCAAAGCCTGTTTTAATGCCTTGTGCGCCGGTTTTATCAAGCGAACGACCAATCTCAGTCATCGCCAACCAACGGTTCTCACACCATAAAGGGGAGAGTAGTGTCGGGCGTCTCGCCGCAGAAGATACACGATGATAAACCACGTCCGCTGGTGTGCGTTGAATGATCTCACTCGCGATATCAATGTACTCCTCAAGGCTTGGTGCTTCTAGCTTTCCTGCCTTCCAGGCTTTAGCCATAGTACTGCCTTCAACAATATGAAGCCCGTGAAGCTTGATACCATCAGTGCCAGCTGCTAATACCTTCTCTAGAGTTTCAAGGTTATCCACTTTGGTTTCTTTGGGCAGGCCGACAATAAGGTGAGTACATACCTTGATTCCTAAAGCACGTGCGCGCTGGGTGATCGTTTCATACACAGTGAAATCGTGTCCGCGGTTAATTCGCTTGAGGGTTTTATCATTGGCTGTTTGCAGGCCGAGCTCTAGCCAAATTTCGTAACCTTGCTTAACGTACTCCGCGAGCAGGTCCAGTACTGCATCAGGCACGCAGTCTGGTCTCGTGCCAACACAAAGGCCAACAATCTCTGCTCCGGGTGCTTTTAGAGCCTCTTCATACATATTCTTGAGTACCTGCACCTCAGCGTAAGTACTGGTGTACGCCTGAAAATAAGCAAGATACTTCTTGGCACGAGCGATTTCACCCGCACGATCTGTTAATTGATCAGCAATACTTTGAACTTGAGTTTGTTCATCGGCAAAAGAAGCTACGTTGCAGAAGGTACAACCGCCACGGCCAATTGTCCCGTCTCGGTTTGGGCAACTAAACCCACCGTGAAGTGTCAGCTTGTGAACCTTCTCGCCATAACGACGTTGGAGATCTTGGCCGATAGTATTAACTAACTCGTGTAATTGCATATTTTCAAAGCACTCAAGTAAATAAGAATGAATATCAGTCTTTTTTGAAAAAAAATTACATCCCTGCAAAATTCGACCAATTAGTTTACGCAAGGATTTTTGCGAGCAACCTATCAAATATCAATAAACATGCAAAAAATAAGCTCTATTTGCCTAATGTTGCACATTTGTTAGGCATTAAATTCAAAACAAAACGAAAAAAATGGTCTACATCGGTTAACTTTCATTGCAATTCGCCTAGACAAAATTGTAGGATACTTACACATATTGGCTATTTCTGAGTGTTTACTTACATCGAAAACTTGCCAATAAGTCGGTGATATCTAACTCCCACCTATATAAACCACTAGTTTGTGGTTAAAAATAAACAGGTATCACTAAGGATTGTTTTTCTCGCAATACTTTTCCTGCGAGATACGGAAAGGATTCAAACCGCCAGCATAGGCAGGTTTAGACCCATAAATATAAAAGGACAAGGCTGACTTTATACAAATAAGTTGCGCCTAGATTTAACTGGAAGGATGTATCTATGGTAGATCAAGAGCAGAACTCACAGGGTCTGTATACTCCTGAATTGGAGCATGACGCTTGTGGTATCGGTTTTGTTGCTCATCTTAAGAATCGCAAATCTCATGATGTAGTAACTCAAGCACTCGATATGCTTGCACGTATGGAACACCGTGGCGGCCAAGGCTGTGATCCGTGTTCTGGTGATGGTGCAGGTATCCTGCTACAGAAGCCACACGAATTCTTACTAGAAGAAGCCGTAAAGCTTGGAATTAAACTGCCATCTTTTGAAAAATATGGTGTTGGTGTTGTACTTTTCCCTAAGGATGAATACAAACGTGCACAGTGTCGTGACATTCTAGAACGCAATGCACAGCGCCTTGAGTTAGAAGTGATCGGTTACCGAGAACTTCCAACTGACAATTCAATGATTGGTGCTGACCCACTAAGCACTGAACCTCAATTTGAACACGTATTTATTTCTGGCGGCCCTGGTATCACACCAGAAGAGCTTGAGCGTAAACTGTATGTTCTACGTAACTACACTGTTCGTGTATGCCTAGAAAGCGTGTCAAACATCGGTGACGACTTCTACATCAACTCTATGTCTTACAAGACATTGGTGTACAAAGGTCAGCTAACAACAGAACAAGTTCCTCAGTACTTCCTAGACCTGCAAAACCCAACTATGGTGACAGCTCTAGCACTTGTACACTCTCGCTTCTCTACCAATACATTCCCTCGTTGGCGTCTGGCTCAGCCTTTCCGTTACATAGCGCATAATGGCGAAATCAATACGGTTCGCGGCAATCTAAACTGGATGAAAGCACGTGAAGCAATCCTAGAGTCGGATCTGTTTACACAAGCTGAAATCGACATGCTGCTTCCTATCTGTCAGGAAGGTAGCTCGGATTCATCAAACTTCGATATGGCGCTTGAGCTACTTGTTCTTTCAGGTCGTACTTTGCCACACGCATTAATGATGATGATCCCTGAAGCATGGCAAGAAAACAAAAACATGGATCCAACTCGTCGTGCGTTCTACCAGTACCACGCGAACGTAATGGAACCATGGGATGGCCCAGCTTCTGTCTGCTTCACTGATGGTGTTCAAGTTGGTGCAACGCTTGACCGTAACGGTCTGCGTCCTTCTCGCTACACAGTAACGAAAGACGACTTCCTAGTGATGGCGTCTGAATCTGGTGTTGTTGAGATCGCTCCCGAAAATGTTGAATACCGTGGTCGTTTACAACCAGGTCGTATCTTCGTTGCTGACCTTGAGCAAGGCCGCATCATTTCTGACGAAGAAGTGAAAGACGGTATTGCTAAAGCACAACCCTACGAAAAATGGGTTGAAGAGAACCTTCTGAGCTTGAAAAAGCTACCTGATGCGAACAACGAATTTAACCAACCTTCTCCAGAAAAGTTGCTTCATAAACAACAATCGTTTGGTGTGAGCTCTGAAGAAGTAAACGAAATCATTCTACCTCTTGCAAAAACAGGCTACGAGCCACTTTCTGCAATGGGCGCTGACTGGCCGCTAGCGATTCTTTCTCATCAATCGCAGCACCTTTCAAACTACTTCAAGCAATTATTTGCACAAGTAACAAACCCGCCAATCGATCCGATTCGTGAGCGTATGGTTATGTCTCTGAACACTTACCTAGGTAAGGATCAGAACCTACTTGCTGAAACGCCTGAACACTGTCAAAAAGTAGAACTTGAGTCTCCAGTTCTGTCTAACTCTGAGTTAGAGAAGCTACGTGCAATCGATAACGAGCACCTTCAAGCGAAGACGCTGGATATCGTATTCCAAGCAAACGGAGACAACGGTAAGTTAGAGCGCGCACTTAAGCGTATCTGCCAATACGCAGAAGACGCTGTGATTGATGGCTACTCTATCATCCTACTGACAGACCGTGCGGTTAACTCTACCCACGCCGCTATTCCAGCAATGCTGGCAGTTGGCGCGGTTCACCACCATCTTATCCGTAAAGGTCTAAGAGCTAAGTGTGACATTGTTGTTGAAACGGGCGATGCTCGCGAGACACACCACTTTGCAACGCTAATCGGCTACGGTGCGAACGCAGTTAACCCATACCTAGTTATTGAAACGATTGTTGAACTGCAACGTACGAAGAAGCTAGATCCAAACGTACACCCACGTGAGTTATTCGATAACTACCGTAAAGGTGTCAACGGCGGTCTACTGAAGATCTTCTCTAAGATGGGGATCTCTACGCTACAGTCTTACCACGGTGCGCAAATCTTTGAAGCACTTGGTGTAAGCAAGTCAGTGGTTGAAAAATACTTCACTGGTACTGTTTCTCGTATCCAAGGTCTAACGATCGATGATATCGCACGAGAAGTGCTAGTTCGTCACCGTGTTGGTTACCCAGCTCGTGAAATCCCAGCTCAGATCCTTGATGTTGGCGGTGTTTACCAGTGGAAACAACGTGGCGAGAAGCACCTATTCAACCCTGAAACGATTTCTCTACTTCAAGAGTCGACGCGTAACAAAGATTACGGTCAATTCAAGAAGTACGCAAAAGCAGTTGATGACCAAGGCGACAACGCAGCAACGCTACGTAGCCAACTGGATTTCATCAAGAATCCTGCAGGCTCTATTCCTCTAGCGGAAGTAGAACCCATCGAGAACATCCTTAAGCGTTTCGCAACCGGCGCAATGAGCTTTGGTTCAATCTCACATGAGGCTCACTCAACACTGGCTGTTGCAATGAACCGCATTGGCGCGAAGTCAAACTCAGGTGAAGGTGGTGAAGATCCAGCTCGTTTCGAACGTAAAGAAAACGGTGACTGGGAGCGTTCAGCAATCAAACAGGTGGCTTCTGGTCGCTTTGGTGTGACGTCTTACTACCTATCTAACGCTGATGAGCTGCAAATCAAGATGGCTCAAGGTGCAAAACCTGGCGAAGGTGGTCAACTACCTGGTGATAAGGTTGATGATTGGATCGGTGCAACACGTCACTCGACTCCCGGCGTAGGTCTTATCTCTCCACCGCCACACCACGATATCTACTCAATCGAAGATTTGGCTCAGCTGATCTACGATCTGAAAAACGCGAACCGTAACGGCCGTGTCAACGTGAAGCTAGTATCAGAAGCAGGCGTAGGTACGATTGCATCGGGTGTAGCAAAAGCGAAAGCTGACGTGGTACTTATCGCAGGTTTTGATGGTGGTACGGGTGCATCTCCTATGTCTTCTATCCGTCACACCGGTCTGCCTTGGGAGCTGGGTCTAGCGGAAACTCACCAAACACTACTGAAAAACGGCCTACGTAACCGTATCGTTGTTCAGTCTGATGGTCAGATGAAAACACCACGAGACCTTGCAGTAGCAACGTTACTTGGCGCTGAAGAATGGGGCGTAGCAACAGCAGCTCTAGTGGTTGAAGGCTGTATCATGATGCGTAAGTGTCACAAGAATACATGTCCTGTTGGTATCGCAACACAAAACAAGACCCTGCGTGAGCGTTTCGACGGCCGCGTAGAAGACGTAGTAACGTTCTTCCAATACATGGCAGAAGGTCTGCGTGAAGTAATGGCTGAACTTGGCTTCCGCTCTATCGATGAGATGGTTGGTCAATCGCACAAACTTAAAGTTCGTGATGACATCGGTCACTGGAAGTACAAGAACCTCGACCTAACACCTGTACTGCACATTGAGCAGGCACGTGAAGACGACGGTATCTACAACCAGAGACAACAAAACCACAACCTAGAAGATGTTCTTGACCGTAAACTGATTCAAGCTGCCATTCCAGCGCTTGAGAAAGGCGAAGCCGTGAATGCGACCTTCCCTATCATCAACACGGACCGCTCTGCGGGTACGATGCTATCGAATGAAATTTCGAAAGTTTACAAAGATCAAGGTTTACCACAACCAATGAACGTTAAGTTCTACGGTAGTGCTGGCCAATCTTTCGGTGCGTTCCTTGCGAAAGGCGTAAAATTCGAAGTAGAAGGCGACGCGAACGATTACTGGGGTAAAGGTCTGTCTGGCGGTACGTTGGTACTGTACCCAGATGCGAAATCTTCTATCGTTGCGGAAGATAATATTGTGGTTGGTAACGTATGTTTCTACGGTGCAACCTCAGGTGAATCTTTCATTCGCGGTATGGCTGGCGAACGTTTCTGTGTTCGTAACTCAGGTGCGAAGGTTGTAGTTGAAGGTGTTGGTGACCACGGTTGTGAATACATGACAGGTGGCGCGGCAATTATCCTTGGCTCAACGGGGCGTAACTTTGCTGCAGGTATGAGTGGCGGTGTCGCTTATGTTTGGGATAAAGCAGGCGACTTCGAAACCAAGCTCAACGCAGAACTTGTAGACCTAGATCCAATTGAACAAGAAGATAAAGATCTTCTACTAGATATGCTAACGAAGCATGTTGAATTCACAGGAAGTGAAGTTGCTCAGTCTTTCCTAGACAACTTTGAAGTAAGTGTCGCATCACTAGTTAAAGTAATGCCACGCGACTACAAAGCAGTTCTTGAGAAGCGTAAAGCTGAAGCACAACAGGCACAAACGGAAGAAGTGGAGGCAGTATAATGGGTAAGCCTACTGGATTTTTAGAACACGGTCGTGAGCTTCCAAAAAAGCTCGACCCGTCAGTTCGAATTGAAGACAACAAAGAGTTCGTACTTAACGAAGAGTTTGGTGAAAAGATCAGTACTCAAGCATCTCGTTGTATGGACTGTGGCGTACCTTTCTGTCACAACGGCTGTCCGATTGGTAACATCATTCCAGAATTCAATGACGCGGTTTATCGTGACAGCTGGGAAGAGGCTTGGAACATTCTAAGCTCTACCAACAACTTCCCTGAGTTTACAGGTCGTGTTTGTCCTGCTCCTTGTGAAAGTGCCTGTGTTCTTGGCATCAACCAAGACCCAATCACTATCTGTAATATCGAGAAAACGATTGTAGAAACTGCGTACCGTGAAGGGTACGCAAAGCCTAAGACACCACGCTCACGTACAGGTAAAACTGTCGCAGTTATCGGTTCAGGTCCTGCTGGCTTAGCCGCAGCTGAGCAGTTAAACAGCGCAGGTCACTCTGTAACGGTATTTGAACGTGACGAGAAAGTCGGTGGTCTACTTCGCTTCGGTATCCCAGATTTCAAACTGGGTATGGACGTGATTGATCGTAAGATCAACCTAATGGCTGAAGCTGGCGTTGAGTTTAAAGTCAATCAACACATCGGTGTTGATGTTAATGCTCAACAGCTACGCCAAGAATTTGATGTAGTATTGCTAACGGGTGGTTCTACGGTTCCACGTGACTTGCCAATCCCAGGTCGTGAGCTGAAAGGCGTTCACTTTGCCATGGAATTCCTTGGTCAAAACAACCGCCGTGCCAACGACTTAGATCTTAAGACAGAAGAACTTCACGCTAAAGATAAGCACATTGTGGTTATCGGTGGTGGTGATACGGGTTCTGACTGTGTGGGCACATCAAACCGTCATAAAGCAGCAAGCATTACTCAGGTTGAGATCATGCCGATCCCACCAGAGAAACGTCCTGCAAATATGCCTTGGCCTCAATACCCAATGATCATGAAAACGACCACTTCTCACGAAGAGGGTTGTGAACGTCATTGGAACATCCTGACTAAAGAGTTCATCTCTGACGATAACGGTAATGTAACCGGACTTCGTATCGCTGACATCGTTTGGCAAGACGCAAAACCAGGCGAACGTCCAGGTTTTGATGAAGTAGCGAACTCTGAACGTGTTATTCCGTGTGACATGGCATTCCTTGCAATGGGCTTCTTACACCCAGAGCCAACAGGTGTGCTTGCTCAGCTAGACATTAAACTGGACGAGCGCGGTAACGTTGCTTCTGAAGGCTTTGCGACCAACCAGAAAGGCGTTTTCGCTGCTGGTGATATGCGTACTGGCCAGTCTCTGGTTGTACGTTGTATTAACGAAGGTCGTGAATGTGCAATTGCCATTGATGACTTCTTAATGGGCAACTCAAACTTAGAAGCGAAAGCTGATTCACTCATGCTTTCCGCATAATATTTCTCAGGCTAATGTCGTTGACGTTAGCCTAGGGAAAAAGCAACACCCTTCCTAACTTTTATATTTGGCTAGCACTCGATGCTAGCCTTTTTTCTATCTAGCCTTTCACTCTTTCTCAATTACTCCTACTGCATATGTTAAATCCCGTTAACATCTAGCTTTTATATGCCATTGATCTTCATCGACTATTTTAGATTATTACGTGGCTAATCGCGTTTACACATGATAATTAACCATGAACTTGACCTTAAACACAATTAGCTATACGTTGTAAAGCTGATGAAAATAAAACCAATCGGTTTTGTTAACACAACCAATAACGTTTTAGCTAGCTAAAAACAAACTATAAGTTCATAAAAAATAACAAGTACATGAATAGTTAGTCATTTACTGTCTGGATGACAGCGAAGCAAAAGGGAGAATTGCAATGGCTCTATATGATCCTAGTCTTGAAAAAGACAACTGTGGATTTGGTTTAATAGCGCAAATGGAAGGCCAACCGAGTCATAAGTTGGTACGAACTGCTATTTCAGCCCTCGATCGCATGACACACCGTGGTGGTATCGCCGCGGATGGTAAAACCGGAGATGGCTGTGGCTTATTGCTACAGAAGCCCGACTCTTATCTCAGAATTATTGCTGAAGAGAATAACTTCAAGCTCGGCAAGCAATACGCTGTCGGCATGATTTTCTTCAGCCAAGACCCAATCAAAGCGCAATCGGCACAAGACATCGTCAATAAAGAGCTCGCTCAAGAGACTTTAACCGTAGCTGGCTGGCGTGTCGTGCCAACCAACACCGATGTTTTAGGCCCAATCGCCAAAGATTCTGTTCCCAATATTCAACAAGTGTTTATCTCGGCCCCTGCGGGTTGGCGTGAACGCGATATTGAACGACGCCTTTATATCGCTCGTCGTCGAATTGAAAAGCAGATCACCGAAGACAAAGATTTCTATATTTGTAGCCTGTCGACTCAAGTCATGGTCTACAAAGGCTTGTGTATGCCCGCCGATCTTCCGCGATTTTACCTCGATCTTGCAGACTTACGTATGGAATCAGCAATATGTCTGTTCCACCAGCGTTTCTCAACTAACACTCAGCCGCGTTGGCCACTTGCTCAACCATTCCGTTATTTGGCGCACAATGGTGAGATCAATACCATTGAAGGCAACCGTCAATGGGCTAAGGCTCGCGCCTATAAATTCTCTTCACCGCTGCTGCCCGATTTACAAACGGCTGCACCTTTTGTGAATGAGACAGGATCAGATTCATCAAGCCTAGATAACATGCTCGACCTGTTCCTTGCTGGGGGTATGGATGTGTTCCGAGCGATGCGTATGCTTGTGCCGCCCGCTTGGCAAAACCACCCAGACATGGATCCTGAGCTTCGTGCCTTTTACGATTTCAACTCAAAACACATGGAACCGTGGGATGGCCCTGCCGGTATCGTACTGTCTGACGGCCGTTATGCTGCATGTAACCTCGACAGAAACGGCTTACGCCCTGCTCGCTATGTGATCACAAAAGACAACCTAATCACCTTGGCATCTGAAGTCGGTATCTGGAATTATGCGCCAGACGAAGTGGCAGAGAAAGGACGTGTTGGCCCTGGTGAATTACTCGTTATTGATACGCGTCGCGGTAAGCTATGGCAGTCGAACGAGATCGACAATGATCTTAAAGGCCGTCACCCATATAAAGAGTGGATGGATAAGAACGTTCACAAATTAACACCGTTTTCCGCACTAGCAGATGACCAAGTCGGTAAGCGTAATTTTGATGATGACACCCTAAAGACCTATCAAAAACAGTTTGCAATGAGCAACGAAGAGTCAGACCAAGTACTGCGTGTACTCGGTGACATGGGACAAGAAGCGGTCGGTTCTATGGGCGACGATACGCCAATGGCAGTGCTGTCTTCTAAAGAGCGCCTAATCACCGACTATTTCCGTCAGAAGTTTGCTCAAGTCACCAACCCACCGATTGATCCTTTGCGTGAAAAACACGTTATGTCTCTGGCAACCAGTATCGGCCAAGAGATGAATGTGTTCTGTGAAACCGATGGGCATGCTTACCGTGTGACGTTTGATTCACCCGTTCTGCTTTATTCTGATATGCAGCAACTTCTGCAATTAAATCAAAAGCATTATGGCCATACGATTCTTAGCATGCACTATGACCCAGCAGAAAAAGATCTCGAACAAGCCATCAATGACTTGTGTGATCGTGCGGTTCAAGATGTACGTGACGGCGCCGTTTTGGTTGTGCTTTCAGACAAAGGTTTAGAGAAAGGTAAGCTACCCGTTCCAGCAGCTATGGCTGTCGGTGCGGTGCAAACTCGACTCGCAGACACCAACCTACGTTGTGATGCTAACATCGTGGTTGAAACAGCAACTGCACGCGACCCACATCAATTTGCCGTACTGCTTGGCTTCGGCGCAACCGCGGTTTACCCGTATCTCGCTTATGAAGCTCTGGGCAAAATGTTGGACGATGGTTCATTAGATAAAGACTATCGCACTGCATTACAAAATTACCAAAACGGCATCAACAAAGGCCTGTATAAGATCATGTCGAAGATGGGTATCTCGACGATTGCTTCGTATCGCTGCTCGCAGTTATTTGAGGCGGTCGGTTTGCATACCGATGTCGTTGATTTGTGTTTCCGTGGCGTAACGACTCGTATCCAAGGCGCTAGCTTTAGCGACTTCCAACAAGATATCTATAATCTATCTCGCAAAGCATGGACTAAGCGTAAACCACTGGAACATGGTGGCTTACTCAAATACGTACATGGCGGCGAATACCACGCGTACAACCCAGACGTAGTCAGCACCTTACAAACCGCAGTAAAGACAGGTGAAACATCGGATTATCAATCTTTTGCGAAGCAAGTTAATGCTCGTCCTGCTGCTATGCTGCGCGACTTAATGAGCCTCAAAAAAGCCGATCAACCTCTACCTCTAGAACAAGTCGAGCCAAGTAGCGATCTCTTTAAGCGCTTCGACTCTGCGGCAATGTCGATTGGTGCCTTGAGCCCAGAAGCTCATGAAGCATTAGCAATGGCGATGAACCGCTTAGGTGGTTATTCTAACTCTGGTGAAGGCGGTGAAGATCCACGACGCTTTGGGACAGATCGTAACTCGCGTATCAAACAGATAGCATCCGGTCGTTTTGGTGTGACGCCACATTACTTAACCAATGCGGATGTTCTACAAATCAAAGTCGCACAAGGTGCGAAACCAGGAGAAGGCGGTCAACTACCGGGTCATAAAGTCACGGCAGAAATCGCTAAGCTGAGATACTCAGTTCAAGGCGTGACTCTGATCTCTCCTCCTCCACATCACGATATTTATTCTATCGAAGATCTGGCGCAGCTGATTTTCGACCTTAAGCAAGTTAACCCTAAAGCCTTGGTTTCAGTGAAGTTAGTCTCTGAACCGGGTGTAGGCACCATTGCCACAGGTGTAGCGAAAGCTTATGCCGACTTGATTACGATCTCCGGTTACGACGGTGGTACTGCAGCAAGCCCGCTGACTTCAGTGAAATACGCAGGTTGTCCTTGGGAGCTTGGCTTAGCCGAAACTCAACAAGCACTCGTCGCCAACGGGCTTCGTCATAAGATCCGCCTGCAAGTCGATGGTGGTCTGAAAACCGGCCTCGACGTCATTAAAGGCGCGATTCTAGGCGCTGAAAGCTTTGGTTTTGGTACTGCACCAATGGTCGCAATGGGTTGTAAGTTCTTAAGAATTTGTCACCTAAATAACTGTGCGACAGGTGTGGCGACTCAAGATGAAACCCTACGCCGCGAATACTTCAAAGGCCTACCAGACATGGTGGTGAACTACTTTACCGGCCTAGCCGATGAAGTTCGCCAGTACCTTGCAGAACTTGGCGTAGAGAAACTTACTGATCTGATTGGTCGTACTGATTTGCTTGAAGCCGTTCAAGGCCTCACGGCGAAACAAAGCAAGCTCGATCTCTCTTCGATATTGGAAGCTCCGGTATCTCCAGAAGGTCACCCACTGTTTTGGACAGAGCCAAACGCACCGTTTGATAAGGCTCAGCTCAACCAACAGATCCTTGATGACGCAATCGATGCGATTGAGAAACGTCAATCCACCAGCCTTTACTACAACGTGATCAACACCGATCGCTCGATTGGTGCTCGTATCTCAGGTGAAATTGCCAAACGTTACGGTAACCAAGGCATGGCCGGTTCACCAATTAAGTTGTATCTCGATGGCACGGCAGGCCAATCCTTTGCGGTTTGGAACGCTGGCGGCGTAGAGCTGTATCTGACGGGTGATGCCAATGACTATGTCGGCAAAGGCATGGCTGGCGGCAAAGTAGTGATCAAACCTCACCAAGGCACAGCCTTTACTTGTAACGAAGCGACCATCATAGGCAACACTTGTCTGTATGGCGCAACCGGAGGCAAGCTATTTGCCGCAGGTACTGCGGGCGAGCGATTTGGCGTGCGTAACTCAGGTACCGTTGCTGTGATTGAAGGTGCGGGTGACAACGCCTGTGAATACATGACTGGCGGTATTGTTGCTATTCTTGGCGCAACTGGCGTCAACTTCGGCGCCGGTATGACAGGTGGTTTTGCTTATGTGATGGATAAGAACGAAGACTTCCAAGGTCGTGTGAACAACGAATCAGTCGAAGCTCTTTCTCTGTCTGATCTATTTATCCACCAAGAACATCTACGCGGCCTGATTGCAGAGCACTTAGAAGAGACTGGCTCAGTACACGCTGAAGCTATTCTGGCGAACTTTGATGAATGGATTCCGAAGTTCTACCTAGTGAAGCCAAAGACGGCGGATCTTAACACCTTGCTCGGTCACCAAAGCCGTAGCTCTGCTGAACTTCGTGTTCAAGCGCAATAATTGGAAGGAGCCAATAATGAGCCAGAATGTATACCAATTTATTGATGTGAATCGCGTAGACCCAGCGAAGAAGCCAATCAAGATACGTAAAATTGAGTTTGTAGAGATCTACGAACCTTTCACTAAGCAACAAGCCAAAGCGCAAGCTGACCGTTGTTTAGACTGTGGTAACCCTTACTGTGAATGGAAATGTCCAGTTCATAACTACATCCCTCAGTGGCTTAAGCTTGCCAATGAAGGGCGCATTATCGAAGCCGCTGAACTGTCTCACCAAACCAACAGCTTACCTGAGGTGTGTGGACGAGTTTGTCCTCAGGATCGACTGTGCGAAGGATCTTGTACCCTCAATGATGATTTCGGCGCAGTAACCATCGGCAACATTGAAAAATACATCAATGACAAAGCGTTTGAGATGGGCTGGAAACCAGACATGTCTCACGTTGAATGGACCGACAAAAAGGTCGCGATCATCGGGGCTGGCCCAGCAGGTCTTGCTGCCGCTGATATCTTAGTTCGAAACGGTGTGAAGGCCGTGGTATTTGACCGCTACCCCGAGATCGGTGGCCTGCTGACGTTTGGTATACCATCGTTCAAGCTTGAGAAAGGCATCATGGAAAACCGTCGCCGTATCTTTAGTGGAATGGGCGTTGAATTTAAGATGAATACCGAAGTCGGTAAAGATGTTCAACTGCAACAACTGGTCGATGACTATGATGCTGTTTTCTTGGGTGTCGGCACCTATAAAAATATGCGTGCTGGGTTAGACAACGAAGAAGCACCGGGCGTTTATGATGCCCTACCATTTCTTGTTTCCAACACCTACAAGGTCATGGAGCTGGATAACCCAACGCCATTCATCGACATGAAAGGCAAAAAAGTGGTTGTGCTTGGTGGTGGTGATACCGCGATGGACTGTGTCCGAACGTCGATTCGTCAACACGCTGCTAATGTTGTTTGTGCTTATCGCCGAGATGAAGCAAACATGCCGGGCTCTCGCCGTGAGGTGAAAAATGCAAAAGAGGAGGGCGTGAAGTTCATGTTCAACCTTCAACCATTAGCACTGGAAACCGATTCATCCGGTCATGTGACTGGCGTTAAAGTGGTGAAAACAGCCTTGGGTGAACCAGATGAGGCAGGCCGCCGTCGTCCTGAACCGGTTGAAGGCAGTGAGCATGTTCTTGAGGCTGATGCCGTGATCATGGCATTTGGTTTCCAACCTCATGCAATGGAATGGCTAGAACCATTTGGTGTAGAGCTCGACCAATGGGGTCGCATCAAGGCTCCCGGCAAACAAGAGTTTCAATACCAAACCACCAACAGCAAGATATTCGCTGGTGGCGATGCCGTTCGAGGCTCTGACTTAGTGGTAACCGCTATCGATGAAGGCCGTAAAGCCGCAGAAGGGATCTTGGATTACCTAGAAGTGTGATTGGGTTTCCTTTATTACTCAGTTCGTTACTATAAAAAAGGATCCAATGATGGATCCTTTTTTGAATTAGATTCGTTTATCACAAGCATCACGAAAATACGTAAAACAATTACAAATAAGCCAATACCGATAACTACAATTAGAATTAAAAACAACGCCATAGGACACACTATGAAAAAAGCCGCTCTCCTTTCTCTATCTCTTTTGACTTTAACCGCTTGTAGCCAAGGAATCACGGACATGAAAGACAGAACTTCATCACCTTGTGGAGACAAACCAAACTGCGTATCAACTCAAGATGACCGTGAACAGTATACATTGGCCGCGTTTGAGTTATCAGGTTCAGCAAACTTAGATGCGATTGAGCAGGTTGCGCTGACCTTACCAGGAGCGAAAACAGCCAACAAAACCGAAGACTACCTACGTGTTGAATGTACTTCTCGCATCATGCGCTTTGTCGATGATTTAGAGCTTAAGATCACTGATGGCAAACTGATCGTGCGTTCAGAGTCTCGCACTGGCCATTCTGATTTTGGCGTAAACCGAAAACGAGCGGATCAACTTCGTGCTAGCTTGAAAAACGAAGGCTTCATCAAATAGATAAAAGAATACACAGATAAATCGTCTGTATTCGGATGAGAAGTGCTTCTGGGCAGTCGCTCGACACTTCTCTTCCATGCTACAATTTCGCTCTACTGTTTAAATATTATTTATTAAGAGACTACACATGAAAATCGGCATCATTGGCGCAATGGAGCAAGAAGTTGCGATCCTAAAAGCAGCAATTTCAGACATTACTGAAATTAATAAAGGCGGTTGTACCTTTTTCTCTGGTCAGCTAAATGGTGTTGACGTTGTTTTGCTTCAATCAGGCATTGGTAAAGTAGCAGCCGCTGTTGGTACTTCAATCCTGCTAAGTGAATACCAACCAGATGTCGTTCTAAACACTGGCTCTGCTGGCGGTTTTGATTCAACACTGAACCTTGGCGATGTGGTTATCTCTACTGAAGTTCGTCACCACGATGCTGACGTTACAGCTTTCGGTTACGAAATT
Organism: Vibrio sp. 1F253; assembly: GCF_041439295.1. Lineage (NCBI taxonomy): Bacteria > Pseudomonadati > Pseudomonadota > Gammaproteobacteria > Vibrionales > Vibrionaceae > Vibrio > Vibrio sp. 1F253. The sequence continues at coordinate 29,495 of NZ_JBGONU010000003.1, forward strand.
GGTCAAATGGCAGGTCAACCAGCAGCGTTCAAAGCTGACGACAAACTGATGGCTGTTGCTGAACAAGCTCTAGCACAAATGGAAGATAAGCACGCCGTTCGCGGTCTTATCTGTACTGGCGACGCATTTGTTTGCACAGCAGAACGTCAAGCGTTCATCCGCAAGCACTTCCCATCAGTGGTTGCTGTAGAGATGGAAGCATCGGCTATCGCTCAAGCTTGTCACCAATTCCAAGTACCATTCGTGGTTGTTCGTGCAATCTCTGACGTTGCAGACAAAGAATCACCAATGAGCTTCGAAGAGTTCCTGCCACTAGCAGCACAAAGCTCTTCTGAGATGGTTATCAAGATGGTTGCCCTACTAAAGTAAGCGACTAGACATGCAAACACTGTTTGATCAGGTATTTGCAAATGGCGTGCTCCTTGTAATGTGGGGAGCACTGCTTTTTCATTTAATTTTACCTATCCCCCATGCCGCACATCCCACGACCTTATGGCATAAGTTTGCTGAACTTTTAGCAACCAAGGTTAATAACAATCAAAATTATTCCCAAAGCTTAATCTCAGGCACTTTAGCTTGGGGGTTAATGGTCTTGCCTGCTCTGGTTATTCTATTGGCACTGCAGCCACTGGTTTGGCAATCACAACTGTTTGAATTAGCGCTGTTGTTACTCGCTATTGATTGGCGTAACAATGAAAAGTTGGCAAATCAGTTGATCAAAGCACTTGGCCGAGAAGATAAAGCCGCGGCTCGCCAGTTATTGGCTCCGATTGTTAACCGTCAAACTGAATCACTGTCATCACTTGGACTTGGCAAAGCCGCGGCTGAAACTATCATCATGGGTTACGCTCGTAATGTGGTTTGTGTTTTATTCTGGTACGCCATTGGTGGTGGAATCGCCGCGTTAATGTATCGCCTGATTGTTGAGTTAGCGCGTGCATGGTCACCAAGTCGAAAGCGATTTTCTCCATTTGGATCAACGGCAATCAAGATTGTCGCTATCCTAGAATTCATACCAATGCGCTTGTTTGCCTTGATGATTGTATGTGGTGATAAAGCGTCTCACACATTCAAGATGATGCTCGTTCAGAGTCGATCTTGGCCATTGCCCGGCCCAGCATGGTTGATTACTGCTGTCGGCAACAAGCTTGAGCTGTCACTGGGCGGCCCTGCGATTTACGACAACACCAAAGCTATTCGAGCAAAATTAGGCGGCAGAGTCGCCCCTTCAGCCCTGCACTTGTCTCAAGTTCAAAAACTGCTGTTTGGTCGCATCGCTATCTGGATATTTTTACAAAGCCTAATCTTACTATTTGTTCACCAAGGGATTTAGAGTGAAACCATCAGCACTTGTTACAAGCCTTACTATTTTGTCTTCCAGCTTATGGCTGCCTTTATCATTTGCAGAAGAAGCACTACTGATTTCAGAAAAAGTTCAACCTGCTCAACGTGTGGTTAGCCTTGCTCCTCATGCCACTGAACTCGCATACAGCGCTGGTTTAGGTGATAAGCTTGTTGCGGTGAGTGAGCGAAGTGATTATCCACTACAAGCTGACAAGCTAGAGAAAGTGGCGAATTACCAAGGCATCAAGGTTGAGAAGATCATCGCCCTGCAACCGGATCTCATTCTCGCATGGCCAGCTGGAAACCCGCCCAGAGAACTCGCGAAACTGGAGCAATTTGGTTTTAATATTTATTACTCAAAAACCAAGAGCCTAGATAACATCGCGACCAATATTGAGCAACTTAGCCAATTCGCAAGCGATCCAAGTATTGGCGAAAATAACGCTCAACAATACAGAGAGCAGCTCAACGCGTTGAGACTAAAATACAAAGATGCCGAGCCAGTAAACTACTTCTACCAACTCAGTGAGAAGCCGATCATCACTGTTGCTCAAGGGCACTGGCCAAGTGAGGTGTTTGAGTTTTGTGGTGGCCACAATATTTTCGAAGACAGTGCTTCCCCTTACCCGCAAGTTGGCATTGAACAAGTTGTGTTAAGGAAGCCGCAAGTGATCTTCACTTCTCAGCACGCAATTGAGAATGGAACCATGTGGCAAACTTGGGAAGACGAGATCCCGGCAGTCGCTCAACATCAGATTTGGTCACTCAACTCTGATTGGATTAATCGCCCAACGACGAGAACTTTGAAAGCGATCCAACAAGTATGCGATTTCTTCGATAGAGCTAGACAAAACCACTAACTATTTGCTGCGTTTTTTCGTACAATTCGCCACCGACCTGTCCCTACAATTTCAACCATAAGAGCACCAGTATCATGGACTCCATGCTGCTTTATATTATCGATTTATTTGGCACCGCCATCTTTGCCGTCTCAGGCGTATTTGTCGCTGGCCGTCTTAAGATGGATCCCTTTGGCGTAGCCGTTTTAGGCAGCGTAACCGCGATTGGCGGCGGTACTATTCGTGACATGGCATTGGGCGCGACACCGGTGTTTTGGATCACTGATACCACCTACCTTTGGGTTATCATCACCACCTGTTTGCTGACCATGATTATAGTAAGACGCCCCAAGCGTCTGGCGTGGTGGATCCTACCAGTATGCGATGCGATCGGCTTAGCGGTGTTTGTTGGTATTGGTGTAGAAAAAGCACTGATTTATCAAGACTCGGCATTAGTGGCCATTATAATGGGTGTTATCACAGGCTGTGGTGGCGGTATTATCCGTGACGTGCTTGCACGCGAAGTGCCAATGATTCTAAGAAGTGAAGTCTATGCGACCGCTTGTATCATTGGTGGTACTTTCCATACCATGGCGCTCAACATGGGACACGACTCAGAAACCGCCTTTTTGGCCGGCGTGTTCACGACACTATTGATTAGGCTTGGCGCTATTCGCTGGCACTTATCACTGCCAACCTTTGCTATCAAATAAGCTATCGTTACAAAGTGAAAGGCTCCGCAAAGGAGTCTTTTTTAATCCAGCTCGCTCTGCAATCCATTCGAATGCTCTCGTGACACTTTGCGTTCACAATTTAAAATACCTAACTGAGTTCAAACCTTTAGTTTCAAATCTAGAGAATGAATGTTGTTTGAGGTAAGTTGAAACAATCATTCCCAACTTTCATGAATATCACTCAATGTTACTCGAAGGAATCGAAACTCTATTGGTGCTGAGTAAAGCAAAAACCATGAGCCGCACAGGCAGTTTGCTTTATATCAGCCAATCAGCGGTCAGCAAACGGATTTCGAATTTAGAAAAGAAGCTAGGTAAAAAGCTCATCGAGCCGAGTGGCCGACAGATAAAACTGACGCCGGATGCGATTGCATTAATCGAGAGCATAGGCCCTACAGTCAATGAACTTAGAGGGCTTATTTATGAACAGCAAGAGTTGGAAGATACCACTCTCATTACTTTAGATAGCTCTAAGTCTCTGATAGCGGGTTATTTAGGTGAGATGATGGGCCAATTTATCCAACAAGATAAATACATCACCATCACCACTAACCATACACCAAGAATTATCGAGCGAGTGCAGTCTGGTAAGGCGACCTTGGGGTTGTGTGCTGGCTTACTGCCGCCGCATCATGGATTGATGACCTTCCATCTATTTGATGAGCCGTTTTACATAGTGAGTAAGTCGCCGCTAACGGAGCTTCCTCCATTGGTGATTACCAACGATATGACCAACCCTGCCAACTCTTATCAGCTCTCAGTGTTAGAAAAGTTTGGTATTAAACCCTTGATGGAGATGGATGCCTATACCGCAGCAGCCCAGCTAGCGCTAGGAGGAACGGGGCCGGCTTTGAGCCCGCTTTCTATCGTAAAAACACTCAACATTAAGCCTCAATACCTGTTTAGCTTTCCCGAATTGCAAGGATTGATTAGACCGATTCATATCTGTGTGAGACCAAACAGCTATCAATCTCCGCGAGTTAAAATACTGATAGAATCCATTGTTGATGCTGTTCCCAAAGCAGTTTAGACGCCATTAACATCGACATCACGATCACAAGAGGGCGAATCCATTTCTGCCCTTTTGTTACCACTACTTTAGCGCCAAGTTGAGCGCCCATAAAACCACCAACTGCCATCACTAATCCTAATTCCCAAATTGGCAAGCCAGCTAAAATAAAGAAGATCAATGCGGCTATATTCGATGTGAAGTTAAGTATCTTGGTGCGTGCCGTTGCATCCACTAAAGAGAAGTGACCGATAGCGACAAAACATACCGTGAAAATTGAACCTGTTCCTGGGCCAAAAAAGCCATCGTAGAAGCCAACTCCGCCACCAATACACAAAGCAAACATCGCCTCAGAGATCTTCTGCTTTCCTTCAGACGCTCTAGTTTGGGGTGCTAACAGGAAATAGAGAGAGATAGCGATAAGCAGCAGCGGTATCACGCTAGTCAGTAAACTCGCATCAATGTGCTGGACTAACTCGGCACCAATTGCAGAGCCAATAAAAGTACAAAAGATCGCGAGGCGCATCTCTTTAATACTAACGATGCCGTTGCGTACGAAATACCAACTGGCAGAAAAACTACCAAATGAGCTTTGAAGTTTATTGGTTGCCAGTGCTTGCGTTGGTGGCACTCCGGCCGCTAGCAATGCAGGTAGAGTCAACAATCCACCGCCGCCAGCCATTGCATCAATAAAGCCTGCCGCCGTTGCAACAACAAACAAGATAGCCAATATTTCTAGAGTGATTTCCATATACCCAACGCCTTAAATTCTCGTATAGCGACAAGTTACCACTCACGGCAGATGAGCAATAACGAAACACAAGATTGTAACCTATTCCAAATATTCATCATTTAGCCATCACCAGATTTTCACCAGATAACAGACATAAAAAAGCCCACTCCGAAGAGTGGGCTTTGAGCATTTATATCCGCTTAACAGCGATACGCGTTAGTCTATTAAGCTAGAGAAGCTTTAACTTGTGCGTGTAGCTCTTGAACTGAAGTTACTGACGTTTTCGCGTCTGCAGTGTGCGCCATACAAGTCGCGAATGCAGCGTTTAGCGTAGTCGTGTAGTTCACTTTCTCAGCCAACGCGCCACGACGAAGAACTTTAGAATCTTCAATCGCTTGACGGCCAGCTGCAGTGTTCACGATGTACGTGTACTCGTTGTTCTTGATACGGTCAAGAATGTGAGGACGACCTTCGTGTACCTTGTTTACTAGACGTGGGTTGATACCCGCTTCGCCAAGGATAACAGCTGTACCGTGAGTTGCGTCTAGCTGGTAACCAAGCTTAGATAGCTTAGATGCTAGGTCAACAACACGCTCTTTGTCGCCTTCGCGAACAGAAAGCAATGCACGACCGCCTTCAGGGTAGATGTGACCACAACCCAATTCAGCTTTAGAGTATGCTTCAGCAAACGTTGCACCAACACCCATAACTTCACCAGTAGAGCGCATTTCTGGGCCTAATAGTGGGTCAACACCAGGGAATTTGTTGAACGGAAGAACAACTTCTTTCACTGAGTAGTATGGTGGGATGATTTCTTTCGTAAAGCCTTGAGACTCTAACGATTGACCTGCCATCACACGAGCTGCAATCTTAGCGACTGCTGCGCCTGTTGCTTTCGATACGAACGGCACTGTACGTGCTGCACGAGGGTTAACCTCGATTAGGTACACTTGGTTGTTCTTAACAGCAAACTGCGTATTCATCAGACCACGAACACCCAACTCGAACGCTAGCTTTTCAACTTGCTCACGCATTACGTCTTGGATTTCTTGGCTTAACGTGTAAGCCGGAAGAGAACATGCTGAGTCACCTGAGTGAACACCCGCTTGCTCGATATGCTCCATGATACCCGCAATAACAACGCGCTCACCGTCACAAATCGCATCAACGTCCACTTCAACAGCATCATCTAGGAAGCTATCAAGTAGTACTGGAGATTCGTTTGAAACGCTAACTGCTTCGTTGAAGTAGCGGCGTAAGTCTTGCTCATCGTATACGATTTCCATCGCTCGACCACCAAGAACATAAGAAGGACGAACAACCAATGGGAAGCCGATTTCGCGAGATTTCTCTACCGCTTGCTCCATTGTTGTTACTGTCGCGTTTTCTGGTTGTAGAAGACCAAGACGGTCAACAGCAACTTGGAAACGCTCACGGTCTTCTGCACGGTCGATTGCGTCTGGGCTAGTACCAATGATTGGTACGCCAGCAGCTTCAAGCTCACGAGCCAGTTTCAGTGGTGTTTGACCACCGTACTGAACGATAACGCCTTTTGGCTTCTCAACACGAACGATTGCTAGTACGTCTTCCAGTGTTACTGGTTCAAAGTACAGACGGTCAGACGTATCGTAGTCAGTCGAAACTGTCTCAGGGTTACAGTTAACCATTATTGTTTCGTAGCCATCTTCACGTAGTGCTAGAGATGCATGTACACAACAGTAATCGAATTCAATACCTTGGCCGATACGGTTTGGACCGCCGCCTAAGATCATGATTTTCTCTTTGTCTGTTGGGTTCGATTCACATTCGTCATCGTAAGATGAGTACATGTAAGCCGTATCAGAAGAGAACTCAGCCGCACACGTATCTACACGCTTGTAGACTGGGTGAATATCGTATTGGTCACGTAGACGACGAATTTCACTTTCAGCCACACCTAGAATCTTAGACAGGCGAGCATCAGCAAAACCTTTACGCTTAAGCTTCATTAGCTCGTCTTTATTCAGACCAGCAAAGCCTTTCGCTTTAAGTTCTTGCTCTAGTTTTACGATGTCTTCGATTTGAACTAGGAACCAACGGTCAATTTGCGTTAGGTTGAATACACCATCAACTGACATACCAGCACGGAAAGCATCTGCGATGTACCAAATACGGTCAGAACCAGCTTCTTTAAGCTCATGGCGAATCGTCGTTAGTGCGTCAGGTGCATCTAGGTCGACCATTTCGTCAAAACCAGTTGCGCCAACTTCTAGACCGCGAAGTGCTTTCTGTAGAGATTCTTGTTGGTTACGACCGATAGCCATAACTTCACCAACCGACTTCATTTGAGTCGTTAGACGGTCGTTAGCACCTGCAAACTTCTCGAAGTTAAAACGAGGAATCTTAGTTACAACGTAATCGATTGTTGGTTCGAATGATGCTGGTGTTGCGCCACCAGTGATGTCATTCATTAGCTCGTCTAGCGTAAAGCCAACAGCCAGTTTCGCTGCAATCTTAGCGATTGGGAAACCTGTTGCTTTAGAAGCAAGTGCAGAAGAACGAGATACACGTGGGTTCATCTCGATGATAACCATACGGCCATCTTTCGGGTTAATACCAAACTGTACGTTTGAGCCACCCGTTTCAACACCAATCTCACGCAGTACCGCTAGAGAAGCGTTACGCATTAGTTGATATTCTTTGTCTGTTAGCGTTTGAGCAGGAGCCACAGTGATCGAGTCACCAGTGTGAATACCCATTGGGTCAAAGTTTTCAATCGCACATACGATGATGCAGTTGTCGTTCTTGTCGCGAACCACTTCCATCTCATACTCTTTCCAACCGATAAGTGACTCATCGATTAGAAGTTCGTTGGTTGGAGAAAGATCCAGACCACGACGACAAATTTCTTCAAATTCTTCTTTGTTATAAGCGATACCACCGCCTGTACCACCCATCGTAAACGATGGACGAATGATACAAGGGAAACCAACCATTTCTTGAACTTTGTAAGCTTCTTCCATCGTTTTCGCTGTATCAGCCGTTGGACACTCAAGACCAATAGCTTTCATTGCTTTATCAAAACGAGAGCGGTCTTCAGCTTTATCGATAGCGTCAGCAGTTGCGCCAATCATCTCTACGCCGAACTCTTCAAGTACGCCGTATTTTTCTAAATCTAACGCACAGTTAAGTGCAGTTTGGCCGCCCATTGTCGGTAAAACTGCATCAGGCTTCTCTTTAGCGATGATGTTACGAACCACTTCCCATTGGATAGGTTCGATGTAAGTCGCATCAGCCATGTCTGGGTCAGTCATGATTGTCGCTGGGTTCGAGTTTACAAGAATAACTCGGTAACCTTCTTCGCGAAGTGCTTTACAAGCTTGAGCACCAGAGTAATCAAACTCACATGCTTGACCGATAACAATCGGACCAGCACCTAGAATTAGAACACTTTTAATGTCAGTACGTTTTGGCATTATCTACTACTCCGGATTACGCTGTGTGCTGTTTAATTAATTCAATGAAGTGGTCGAATAGCGGCGCCGCATCTTCTGGACCTGGACTTGCTTCTGGGTGACCTTGGAAGCTAAATGCTGGTTTGTCTGTACGGTGGATACCTTGTAGAGAACCATCAAATAGAGACTTATGAGTCGCTCGTAATGTCTCTGGAAGCGTATCTTCGTCAGCAGCAAAGCCGTGGTTTTGTGAAGTAATCATCACAACATCACGATCTAAATCTTTAACCGGGTGGTTTGCACCGTGGTGACCAAACTTCATTTTCACTGTCTTAGCGCCTGACGCAAGAGCAAGAATCTGGTGACCTAGACAGATACCAAAGATTGGTAAACCTTTTTCTAGGAACACTTTTGTTGCTTCAATTGCGTAAGTACATGGTTCTGGGTCACCAGGGCCATTTGAAAGGAAAACACCGTCTGGGTTCAGAGCAAGTACTTCTTCAGCAGAAGTTTCAGCAGGAACAACCGTTAGGCGGCAGCCGCGGTCAACAAGCATTCGTAAGATGTTTCGTTTTGCACCGAAGTCATAAGCAACAACGTGGTATGGCAATTCAGAGTCTGCTTTCGCTTCAGGAAGTCCACCCGTAAGCGTCCACGAACCTTGTTTCCATTGATACGCTTCTTTTGTTGTAACTTCTTTCGCAAGGTCCATACCTTTCAGGCCAGGGAATTCTTTTGCTTTAGCTAGAGCCAAAGCTTCGTCTAAATTTCCATCATTTACTGAAGAGCCAGCTACGATACAACCGTTCTGTGCGCCTTTTTCACGAAGAATACGCGTCAGCTTACGAGTATCGATATCAGCGATACCAACAACGTTTTGCGACTTAAGGTAATCAGAAAGGGATTGTTCATTACGGAAGTTAGAAGCGATTAGAGGGAGATCGCGAATCACAAGGCCTTGAGCGTGGATTGAAGAAGATTCTTCATCTTCGGAATTGGTTCCGGTATTGCCAATGTGAGGGTAAGTAAGGGTAACGATTTGTTGAGAATAGGAAGGATCAGTGAGGATTTCTTGGTACCCCGTCATCGAGGTATTAAAAACGACTTCACCAACTGCAGAACCTACAGCGCCAATGGCTTCACCGTGAAATACTGTCCCATCTTCTAGGACGAGTAGTGCTGACTTCTTCAAGACAACCTCCAGAAATAAAAATGCATTAAAATTGATTTAATTTGCAAATCTACCTTCCTGCAACACCAAAAACTGCGTGTTTATGGAAATTAGACAAATTGGCGGTATTTTAGTGATCTGCGTGATATGTGTCAACATTTAACGCAAAAGAAATTAAACATTTGTAATAACTAATTCAATTTTCCCCATCAAAGCTTCAAAAGTTCAACTTTCATACTCTATTAATAGGAATATTACGATTTTCTAATTTTCTCCCGTCATTTTCACCCACCGTTAGGTGGCAAAAATATCACCAACAAAACGCAATCGATAAATACAATGAGTAAGCACGTAGATTTAAAGCTTTAAATCAAAAATAAAAACCAAACAGCGATAAACAACAACTAAATGCAGTTCTAATCAGAAAAATCGGAGAATAAGAAGAAAGTGACCAAGAGGAGTTTAAGTAGAAAAAAGGGGCAAATAAAGAAAGCGCCGGCAATTGCCAGCGCATAAATATCTATTTACAGGTCATTCAAACCAAGGACGTCTGTCATGGTATAAAAGCCTGCTGGTTTATCATTTAACCAAACTGCGGCCTTGATTGCGCCATTGGCAAAGGTCATTCTATCCGTTGCTTTATGGGTAATTTCTACTCGCTCACCGATATCAGCAAACATAGCGGTATGCTCACCAATAATGTCACCGGCACGAATTGTCGCAAAACCGATCTCATCTTTGGTACGCTCGCCCGTAATGCCTTCGCGTGACCAGACTGCGACATCGTTTAGCTCATTGCCCATCGCACCAGCGATCGCTTCGCCCATACCAATTGCAGTACCAGAAGGCGCATCGACTTTATGACGGTGATGAGCCTCAACGATCTCGACATCACAGTAATCGCCCATCACTTTAGCGGCCTTCTCTAACAACTTAAAAACCAAGTTCACACCAACGCTATAGTTCGGTGCCATTACGATAGCCATCTCTTTTGAAGCCGCATCGATAACCTGCTTTTCTTCTTCAGAGAAACCCGTAGTGCCGATGATCAGTTTTTTACCGTGACGTTTACAAAGTTCAATATTCGCTAATGTGCTTACAGGTGCGGTAAAGTCGACGATCACGTCAAACTGTTCAATCGCTTTCGAAAGGTCATCAACTAGAGCCACATCAAAACGACCTTCACCGCATAACTCGCCGACGTCAACACCGACCAAAGATGATTCTGGACGTTCTGAACCAGCACCAACGCTTGCTTCTGAATTATGGTGAGCGGCTTTCACCAAGTTACGACCCATACGGCCAGCTGCTCCTGCAATTGCAATTCTTACCACTGCGAATATCTCCATTGTTTTGGTTACCGTTGCCACTTATCTCTTGCAGCAACGTTCAATCGATTAATCTCTTTAAACTAACAACAATCTCAAACTCAGGCTAGCAATTACGAAAACTCTTTTATTACTCGCTCTAAAATTGGCACGTTTGCTTCGGGGAAGGCGTATTGATTCAATGATTCAAGATCGACCCATTCACCTTGTTGACCTTCTTTACCATAAGGCTGCTCTTCAAAATCAGTAACTAAGATAAAATCAAACTTAAGAGACTTATCTGTGTAATCAAATTCCAAGTGTTCAAACAGAGACTGTTCTGTCACCTTAATACCAATTTCTTCATCAAGTTCACGAGCCATTGCTTGTTCAATGGTTTCACCCACTTCAACCTTACCTCCAGGAAACTCCCAGAAGCCGCCTTTATGCTTGTCGTCTGGGCGTTTAGTAATAAAGACCTGTGACTTATCTTGGTTGAAGATAATACCCGCGACAATATGGATTCTTTTCATATGATGATGTTCCTTAATAAACGCTTCGCTCAAGCAGCCCCTGAATACGTCATCCTCAAGAAGGAGTAACGACTGAGTTGGGAAGCTAATACAACAACCTTAAGCCAAACTATCAAACAAGATTCCCTACTGCGCTCGTTCCTCGCTATAGGGAATGACGACTTTCCTTTCGACAAAAAGATAAGTCATGAAATTTACATACAAAAAGAGCCGCCTAAGCGACTCTTTTTAATAGCAGTAAGTTTTTGTGAAGCTAAGTTGTAACGCGTTAAGTGCAAGGAGGAGGCACGGAGCTTACGTTAGTAAGTGAGTACCTCCGACACTGCAATTATCCGTTACAGCGAAGGTTCACCAAACTTAGTCAATTTTACCGTGACACTGTTTGTACTTCTTGCCGCTTCCACATGGACATGGTTCGTTACGACCCACTTTACGCTCATCGCGTACTACCGTTTGTGGAGATGCCGCATCCGCTTCATCGTCAGCTAGCTGGTTTTCAGCCGTTGCATGTTGTGCTTGTGCACGACGCGCCGCTTGTTCAGCTTGAGCTTGACGTTGAGCTTCCATCTTTTCAACTTCTTCTTGTTGCTGAACACGAACTTTAGAAAGGATGGTCACAACGTCTGTTTTCAGTACATCTAGTAGGCCTTCAAACAGTTCAAACGACTCGCGCTTGTACTCTTGTTTCGGGTTCTTCTGAGCATAACCACGTAAGTGGATACCTTGACGAAGGTGATCCATCGCAGCCAAGTGCTCTTTCCAAAGGCCGTCTAGCGTTTGTAGCATCACAGACTTTTCGAAGTTACGCAGTACTTGAGCACCAACCACTTCTTCTTTCTGTTTGTACGAATCTACCGCCATAGCAAGAATGCGCTCACGCAATGCTTCTTCATAAAGCTTGTCGTCTTCGTCTAACCAACCTTGAATATCAAAGTCTAGGTCGAAGTCATTCTTCAGACGATCTTGCAGACCCGCGATATCCCACATATCTTCAAGAGACTGAGGAGCGATGTATTCATCAATAACTGACGCCAGTACATCTTCACGGTTGTGTTCGATCATTTCACTGATGTCATCTGAACTCATCAGTTCATCACGTAGCTCATAAACAACCTTACGTTGGTCATTGGCTACATCATCGTACTCAAGAAGCTGCTTACGGATGTCGAAGTTACGACCTTCCACTTTACGTTGTGCTTTTTCAATTGAGCGAGACAGCATCTTAGATTCAATCGCTTCGCCTTCGTCCATACCACTTTGGATAAGACCAGCCATACGATCAGACGTAAATATACGTAGTAGAGAATCTTCCATTGATAGGTAGAAACGAGAAGAACCCGCATCACCTTGACGACCAGAACGACCACGTAGCTGGTTATCGATACGGCGAGATTCATGACGCTCAGTACCAATGATGTGCAGACCACCTGACTCAAGTACTTTATCGTGAATGATTCTCCAATCAGCTTTGATCTTCTCGATCTGCTCTTTGGTTGGGTTCTCTATCTTCTCAAGTTGTGCCTGCCAGCTACCACCTAGCACGATATCGGTACCACGACCGGCCATGTTAGTTGCGATAGTTACCGCACCAGGCATACCAGCTTGTGCAACGATCTCAGCTTCCATTTCATGAAACTTAGCATTTAGAACGTTGTGCTTAATTTTTGATTTTTTCAATGCGTTAGACAGCAGTTCAGATTTCTCGATAGAAACTGTACCAACCAGTGATGGCTGACCAGCCGCTACACGGTCTTTGATGTCTTCAATGATCGCATTGAACTTGTCTTCTTCAGTACGATAAACCACATCTGGCATATCGTTACGAACCATAGGCTTGTTGGTTGGGATAACCACCGTTTCTAGGCCGTAGATAGACTGGAATTCGAACGCTTCTGTATCAGCAGTACCTGTCATACCTGACAGTTTTTCATACAGACGGAAGAAATTCTGGAATGTGATCGATGCTAATGTTTGGTTTTCATTTTGAATCTTCACACCTTCTTTAGCTTCAACAGCTTGGTGTAAACCTTCAGACCAACGACGACCTGGCATAGTACGACCAGTATGTTCATCAACGATAACCACTTCGCCTTCTTCAGTAACGATGTAGTCGACGTTTTTCTCAAACAATACGTGTGCACGAAGCGCAGCATTTACATGGTGCAATAGGCTGATATTGGTTGGAGAGTAAAGTGTGTCACCCTCTTCCATCAAGCCGTTTTTGACCATTAGTTCTTCTACAAACTCTTGACCGTTTTCAGTCAGGTGAACCTGTTTTGATTTTTCGTCCATGGTGTAGTGACCTTCACCACGGTACTCTTCTGAATCTTCTTTATCTTGACGCTCTAGAGAAGGAATTAGAGTGTTAATGCGCGTATAAAGGTCAGAACTATCTTCAGCGGGGCCAGAGATAATTAACGGAGTACGAGCTTCATCAATTAAGATTGAGTCAACCTCATCGACTACAGCAAAGAAGCGCTCACGTTGAACTCGGTCTTCAGCACGGAAAGCCATGTTGTCACGAAGGTAATCAAAACCAAACTCGTTGTTTGTTCCGTATAGGATGTCAGCTTGGTACGCTTCTTTTTTCTCTGGCGGAGCCATGTTTGCCACATTCACGCCAACAGTCATGCCAAGGAATTCAAATAATGGGCGGTTTGTTTCCGCATCACGCTTCGCTAGGTAATCGTTCACCGTTATTACGTGAACACCTTTGCTTGGTAGCGCGTTTAGATAAGCTGGTAGGGTTGCGGTAAGTGTCTTACCTTCACCAGTACGCATCTCTGCAATTTGGCCAGCATTTAGAACCATGCCACCAATCATTTGCACGTCAAAATGACGCATGCCGTAAACACGCTTCGACGCTTCACGTACCGTAGCGAATGCTTCAGGTAGAAGTTGATCTAACGATTCACCTTTATCTAAGCGCTCACGAAACTCAACCGTTTTTGCTTTTAGTTCATCGTCTGAAAGAGCTTCAAACGTTGGTTCGAAGTTATTAATTTCTTTTACAATTTTTCTAAGGCGGCGCAGTGTTCTGTCATTGCGACTGCCAATTACCTTTGTCAGCAGCTTAGTAATCATGTGCTTGGAATCTCTTCGTTCTCAGATCGTCCGCGATCTATTTTAAATGCCGTCAGTCTCTACTAGCTATAAACTAGTCTTTAGTTACTAACCAAGGATACTGAGATAAATCTAGTATCTTTGATATTGTACTTGAGAGTAGAGTTTTCAAGGCTTTCGTTAAAATTAATGCCCTCTAGTGTAAGTAATTTTCACACCAACGACCATTTATAACCCCATTTGTTTGATGTGCTTGGTACTTTTCTTTCTAATTGTTGATGGATTAGCCAGACTGTAGCCAAATACTAGGCAACTTTTAAATACTGACGACACTGTATCTGGAAAATAGATACAAAAAAACCAGGTCAATGACCTGGTTTTCAAAATCTTATATTGTCGTAAACAACAATTACGCTAGAACCATTCCTGGTTCGGCAAACGCAACAGGAGAACCAACTTCTTCTTCGAATGTTGCCCATTCCCAAGCTTCTGCATCAGCAAGTACTGCGCGTAGTAGTTGATTATTTAGGCCGTGACCTGATTTGTATGCACGGAACTCACCGATAATAGCGTGTCCACACATGTAAAGGTCACCAATCGCATCTAGCACTTTATGCGTTACGAACTCGTTTTCGAAACGTAGACCTTCTTCATTAAGAATTCGGTATTCGTCTAGTACTATTGCGCAATCAAAGCTACCACCCAAACACAAGTTTTGTGATTGTAGATATTCAATATCACGCATGAAGCCGAAGGTACGAGCACGAGAAATTTCTTTCACAAAGCCTTGTGAAGAAAAATCAAACAACAGGTGCTGTTCATCAGATTCAATTGCTGGATGGTTGAATTCGATTTCGAAGTCCATACGGAAGCCGTTAAATGGCACAAACTCTGCCCACTTATCGCCATCTTCAAAACGGATTGGCTTTTTGATTCGAATAAAACGTTTCGCTGCATTCAGTGTTTCTACACCCGCTTGCTGTAGCAAGTATACGAATGGGCTTGCGCTACCATCCATAATTGGGATCTCTGGTGCATCGACTTCAACAATAATGTTGTCGATACCCATACCCGCTAGAGCTGCGTTAAGGTGTTCCACTGTAGAGATACGTACGCCTTCGTCATTAACAAGAGCAGTACATAACATAGTGTCACGAACTGACGCTGGATCAGCTGGGAAATCTACAGGTGGATTTACATCTGTACGACGATAAACAATACCTGTATTTGCAGCTGCCGGGCGAAGAGTAAGTGTGACTTTACGACCAGAGTGGAGACCCACACCAGTTGTTTTCACAATTTCTTTCAGAGTACGTTGTCTGATCATCTGCTTGCCTCGTTATCAGTGCTACAAATCACGGTCAGTATTTACCGACCGCGAATTTTACCATTAATTCGACGATAGTCAAACTTTGGGTATTTGTTAATCAGCCTGACGTCGTAAGAATGCCGGAATATCTAAGTATCCACTCTCTTTCTCAGCTTTAGGTGCTGCACTTTGGCTAGCGCCTGTACCTGAAGAAACAGGTGACGTTGTTGGCTGCGGCTTAACTTGAGGTTTTACCTCAGTTTTCTCTTGCAATGGTTGTGCCACTTTATCTTCCACTTTTGGTGCAGTTTGAGCCGCGACCTGTGGTTGAGGAGTTGGTGCAACCTTAGCTTTACCACCAGCAACTAATGTAATGTCTGGTTTTTTCTCTGTGCCGATACCTGTTGCTACAACAGTTACACGGATTTCATCCGTCATATCAGGGTCTAGAGAAGTACCAATCACAACTGTTGCGTTATCAGATGCGAATGCCTTAACTGTATTACCTACTGTTTCGAATTCATCTAAGCGCATATCTAGGCCCGCTGTGATGTTCACAAGAACGCCACGAGCGCCAGCTAGGTCGATGTCTTCTAGTAGTGGGCTAGAAATTGCCGTTTCAGCAGCTTCTTCAGCACGGTCTTCACCTTTTGCGATACCGCTACCCATCATTGCATGACCCATCTCTGACATCACGGTGCGAACATCCGCGAAATCGACGTTAATCATACCAGGGCGAGTAATTAGCTCAGCGATACCTTGTACAGCATTTTTAAGTACATCATTTGCACTTGCGAAAGCTTCTAGCAGAGTGACGCCGCGGCCAAGTACCTTAAGTAGCTTTTCATTTGGAATCGTAATTAAAGAATCCACATGCTTAGAAAGCTCTTCGATGCCTTGCTCAGCAAACGCTAAACGCTTTTTGCCTTCGAAGCTAAATGGCTTAGTTACAACAGCAACCGTTAGCACACCCAGCTCTTTCGCAACTTCAGCAATAACTGGAGCAGCACCTGTCCCCGTACCACCGCCCATACCAGCTGCGATAAATACCATATCGGCGCCAGTTAGAACTTCTTTAATTCTTTCTCGATCTTCGAGAGCTGCATCACGGCCTACTTGTGGGTTTGCACCAGCGCCCAAACCTTTAGTGATATCACCACCAATTTGGATCACGCTGCTAACGCTTGTTTTACGAAGTGCTTGTGCATCAGTGTTAACACTGATGAATTCTACACCTTCGATTGATTCACGCACCATGTGCTCAACAGCGTTACCGCCACCGCCACCAACTCCAACGACTTTAATTACTGCATCGTCAGACATTTCCATCATCGGTTCAAACATGTGTTATCTCCGTTTTTTCCTGCAACTCAGGTTAAAACTCTTTTTGTATCCAATTACGCAATTTACCAAATAAACCAGACATAGAAGGTGCTGAACGCTTAGGTTCGCTGTAATCACCTTCATCGCTGATCTGACAATCTCTTGCGTAATGAAGTAAACCAACCGCCGTAGAATGATACGGCTCTTTAACATAGTCGGTTAAACCACTAACTTCTAACGGCTTACCAACTCGAACTTGATTGCGGAAAACACGTTCCGCACACTCTACCAATCCGTCAATTTGTGCCGCTCCACCAGTGAGAACGACGCCAGCTGCAAGGTGGTGTTTAATACCTTCATCTCGTAGCTGTAATTGAACCGTATCAATAGTTTGGTTAACGAGCCCCATAAGTTCAGTGTAACGTGGTTCAATCACTTCCGACAAAGTTTGTCTTTGCAAACTTCTCGATGGACGGCCACCTACACTAGGGACGTTAACAGAATCATCCTTGCTTACGAGTTCACTCAGAGCGCAACCATGGTTTACTTTTATCTCTTCAGCATCGCTCACTGGCGTGCCAAAAGCGAAGGCAATATCACTGGTTACTGCATTTCCTGCGTAGGAAAAGACTTCTGTGTGTCGCAGTGCGCCGCCAGTCCAAATGGAAATATCCATCGTACCAGCACCAATATCAACAACACAGACTCCAAGCTCTCTCTCGTCGTCAGTAATTACCGCATTACTTGAGGCAAGTCCTGAAAACACGATTTGTTCTACAGTGAGACCACATCGTTCAACAGCTTTAATAATGTTTCTCGCCATGTCGCTATGGCAAGAAATTAGGTGAACACTGACTTCCATTCGAACACCAGATAAACCAAGAGGGTTCTTAATCCCTTCTTGATAATCAATGGTAAATTCTTGTGGGATCACGTGCAGAATTCTCTGCTCATCACCTATTTTAATTGATTTCGCGGTATGGATCGCTCGATCCATATCGTCTTGAGACACTTCTTCATCAGAGATAGTGCCCATACCTTTTTCAATTCGGCTTGCGATATGTTTACCCGATAGCGAGATAAATACATTGCTGATTTGGCATTCCGCCATCAACTCTGCTTGATCAATAGCTCGCTGAACCGACTTAACTACCGACTCTAGGTCGTTTACACCACCTTTATCCATACCTCTGGATGGGCTTTGCCCAGAACCAATGATATTGATTTGACCATCAGGCAATATTTCACCAACTAGAGCTGATATGGTCGCAGTGCCTATATCAAGACCAACGATTATGTTGTCATCTGCGGTCTTAGTCATCTGTACTCTCTTCTAACTCTTGCTCTGGAAACCAGCCTACAGCGGCTCCCGTATCGTACCTGAGGTCGATGTAGCTCACTTGATTCGCCTTACTACCTAATTCGTTGTAAAGCGAAATAAAGCGCTCAACACGCTCATCTAAAAAATCTTTACCTAATTCTAAACGAATACCGTTGTCTAGAATGATTTGCCAGGCGCGACGCTCATTGAGAACGAGCGAGGTAACGGTTAACCCTAGGCTGTTAATTAAAGGCGTTATCTGTCGCCACTTTTCAATCACTTGTTGGCTAGTGCCATCTGGACCGTAAAGTTTAACTCTATCCCCCTTCAAAAGGCCAATATCACCATTAAACACCTGACCATCTTCATTCAACAGCATATTGCCATTCCAGATAGCTGTCGCATGATACTCAGTCAAAAATACTTTTATTGTGTCTGGCCACTGCTTACGAATCGAGACAACAGAAACCCAAGGCAACGCTTCTAAACTGTGTTGCAACACGCCAATATCTTGAGACATGAATGTTCCAATATGCTCTAGCTCGCTAAAGGCATGTTGAACATCACCAGCGGTTACATAAGTTAAGTCGCCTTGCAGTACTATTTTAGAGAGAGGTAATCGCTGATCGTCCCACATCCAAGTCAGTGTGGTATAGAAAAGAAATCCAATGAATAGCAATACCATGACAAAAAAAGACCCGCCTAAGGCGTGTTTCTTGAGCGACGGTAAACTGAATAGGTGGCGGTTTTCGCTAAAAGTACTTTCTACCAAAGCCCGCATTCCCTGTCGTTGGTTCGCAATTCTATTCCCTATCTTCGTAATAGAGGTAAAAGCACTTACTTTAACCTATGAATTATACTGAGCAAAATTAAACTATCAAACGTTGATAATAAGATTTTTGGTCAATTTTAGGTCAATCGCAAGAAGTGAGCGATTGACCACAGTCTGTAGACAGTATTCTGTTACGCGTTCTGCATCTTATTAATGTCTAACTGCAATGATTCCAACTGCTTCGCTACTCGGCCAACATCGCCCGCACCCTGCGTTAAAACAAGGTCACCACCTTGAATTACGTTGGCTAAAGCCGATGGCAGTGCGTTGATATCGGCAACAAAAATTGGATCTATCTTACCACGCCCGCGAATAGTTCGACTTAATGAACGCCCATCAGCCCCTGCAATTGGTTTCTCACCTGCAGAATAAACATCCAATAGAATAAGTACATCAACTTGCTCAAGAACATTCGCAAAATCATCATATAGATCACGAGTACGGCTGTAACGGTGCGGTTGGAAGATCATAACAAGACGCTTATCAGTCCAACCACTTCGTGCTGCTTGAATGGTTACGTCCACTTCGGTTGGATGATGACCGTAATCATCGACCAGCATTGCAACGCCTTTACCTGTTTCGTACTCACCTAGGTGATCGAAACGACGACCCGTGCCTTCGGTTCCAGCCATCGCTTTTAGAATCGCTTCATCGCTGATGTCATCTTCCGTTGCAACAGCAATCGCAGCGGATGCATTCAATGCATTGTGACGACCCGGAATGTTTAGCGTAATATCAAGGTTAGCTTTACCTTTGCGTACCACCGTGAACTTGCCTTGCTGACCTTGTTGTACGTAGTTTTCAATACGGATATCAGCATCTTCTGAGAAGCCGTAAGTAATCACTTGGCGGCTAACCTGAGGAATAAGCTCACGCACTACAGGATCATCAACACACATAACAGCCTGGCCGTAGAATGGCAGGTTGTGTAAGAAATCAATAAACGTCTGCTTCAGCGTTTCAAAATCTCCGCCGTAAGTATCCATATGATCCGCTTCGATGTTAGTGACAATACTAGCCATTGGTTGCAGATGTAAGAATGAAGCATCACTCTCATCGGCTTCAGCGATAAGAATACGGCTTGAACCTAAACGTGCGTTAGTGCCGGCACTTTTCACCAAACCACCGTTTACGAAGGTTGGATCTAGGCCTGCTTCAGAGTAAATCTGTGTCACTAGCGCAGTGGTGGTTGTTTTACCGTGTGTACCTGCCACAGCAATGCCGTGACGAAAACGCATCAGCTCAGCCAGCATTTCAGCACGACGAACGATCGGTGTGCGCGCTTCACGAGCAGCAATAATTTCTGGGTTTTCTTCGTTGATAGCGGTTGAAACCACCACCACACTTGCATCGGCAACGTTACTTGCTTGGTGACCAACGTAAACAGTAGCCCCCTTGCTAACTAAGCGTTCTGTCACTGGATTTTGAGCAATATCAGAACCTGTGATCTGGTAGCCTTCATTAAGCAAGACTTCAGCAATCCCGCTCATTCCGGCACCACCAATACCAATGAAGTGGATAGATTTAACACGGCGCATCTCTGGCACCATTGCACGGATTTGCGCTAAGTCTTGGGTATGTTCAATCGTCATCAATTCAATCTCATTATTTTGCTAAAGCTTTGATCGCTTCAGCGACAGTCACATCAGCATCAAGCTTGGCGGCTTGACGAGCTTTTGTTGCCATCATTTTTAATTCATTTCTATCAAGCTGCGCGATAGTGTTCGCGAGTTTATCAGCCGTTAGTTGAGGCTGTTCAATCATTAACGCCGCGCCACATTCTACTAAATGATCGGCATTCAACGCTTGTTGTCTGTCTTTGTGCATAAACGGAACGAAAATAGAACCTACACCAGCAGCAGACACTTCAGATACGGTTAATGCACCAGAGCGACACACTAATAGATCTGCCCACTCATAAGCTTGCGCCACATCATCAATAAATTCAGTTACTTGAACATTATCTACAGAATGTGATTTGTATTGTTCAATCACTTGCTGTTGATTGTTCTTACCTGCTTGATGCACCACAGTGAAGCCTTCACCAAGCTGCGCCATCGTTACTGGCAAGGTATCGTTCAGGATTTTTGCGCCCTGACTACCACCCATAACCAAGATGCGGATGTCACCATCACGCTCAGCCATGCGTTGCTCGGGTTCAGCTAAGGCAACAACATCTTCGCGTACTGGGTTACCCACCACTTCTGCGGTAGAAAACGCACCAGGAAAAGCTTGGAAAACCTTTTTAGCAATCTTAGACAGCCATTGGTTGGTTAAACCTGCCACTGCATTTTGTTCATGTAGAACCACTGGAATACCAGATAACCAAGCCGCGATACCACCCGGGCCACTGACGTAACCACCCATGCCAAGCACCACATCAGGTTGCCATGCTTTAATATGTCGTCTGGCTTGAAGTATGGCATTAATAATCTGGAACGGCGCTTTAATTAGCTTGCTAATGCCTTGACCACGCAGGCCTTTCACCTTAATGAAGTCGATCTCAATACCATACTTTGGCACCAGATCCGCTTCCATTCGGTCCGCAGTTCCTAACCAGCGAATTTCCCAACCTTGTTGCTGAAGCTTTTTCGCCACCGCTAACCCAGGGAAAACGTGACCGCCAGTACCACCAGCCATCACTAAAAGTTTTTTGTTTTGTTTCATAACGTTAGATTCTTATTCTACTAATTCGTTTTGATTGTCGGCTTGTTCTTTTTGTTGCACTCGGCATTCATGATCGATACGCAGCAGCATAGAAACCGCTACTGACATCACGATAAGGCTTGAGCCACCGTAACTGATCAGCGGTAAGGTTAACCCCTTGGTCGGAACAATACCTGAAGCGGCACCTACATTAACAAGCGTCTGAAAAGCAAACCAAATACCAATGCCAAACGCCAGATAACCGCTGAACACTTGGTCGTTTTCGAAAGCTTTTTTGCCAATAAAAATAGCTTTAAAAACCAAACTAAAGATCAGCATCAACACTAAGGTTACGCCAACAAAACCCAACTCTTCAGCCAGTACAGCAAAAACAAAATCGGTGTGTGCTTCAGGTAGGTACTCGAGTTTTTGAATTGAATTACCAAGCCCTTGCCCCATCCAATCACCACGACCGAACGCCATCAATGATTGAGTTAGCTGATAACCACTACCAAACGGGTCACTCCAAGGTTCCCAGAATGACGTAACACGTCGAACACGATAAGGCTCAATAACAATCAATCCCACAACGGCAGCAATACCTGCCACCATTAAGGCTATAAATTGTGACAGCTTAGCACCTGCGATAAACAACATGCCAAACAAGGTAACCAACATTACGACAACGGTACCCAAATCGGGCTGGCCAAGTAGCAACACCGCAAAGGCACCGAACACCATGATCGGTTTACCAAAACCACCGAAGAAGGTTTTTCTCACTTCATCCTGTTTACGAACCAAATAGCCCGCCATAAAGATAAACAGAGATAACTTAGCGACTTCAGCAGGTTGTAAGTTAAACAGCCCGAGAGGAATCCAACGTGAGGCACCGTTAACCGACTTACCGACGGCTAACACCACCACTAGCAAAAAGAAGGATAAGCCCAATAGGTACATACTGTATTGAAACCAGCGTTTCATCGGGATTTGTAATATTACGCTGGATACACCTAACGCTAACACCAGGAAAATGGCGTGGCGGAACATGAAGTGAAACGGCTGATCGGTTAAACGAGCACTGATTGGGAACGAAGCCGACGTTACCATCACCAAGCCCGTCAGCATCAGTCCAAGAGCAATCCATACCAACTGACGATCGTAGAGCGCCTCTGGTGTGGCACGGTTAAGCCATTGCCAAATAGATTGATTAATCTCTTTCACTCTTTGCACTGAATGTTAGTCCTTCAACACGTTAGGCATACTCATGAGCAAGTTCAGTGAACGCATCACCTCTCGCCATGAAGTTATTAAATTGATCGAAGCTTGCACATGCAGGAGACAACATCACCATGTCACCCGACACCAATTGTGCAGAGATACTCTCGATGATGTCACGCATGGTATCAAACGTCTTAGCTGATGGATGTAATGGCATAAATTGCGCAGCATCTTCACCGAAGCAACACAGTTGTACGCGGTCTAGTTGCGCCAACACAGGCTTAAGCTCGCTAAAGTCAGCGCCTTTGCCCACACCTCCGACTAAGAGATACAAAGTACCTTGGTACTCTAACCCCGACAGAGCCGCTAATGTACTGGCTACGTTGGTCGCTTTCGAGTCGTTAACCCATTTGATTTCGCGTTTGTTAGCCACTACTTGGCAGCGATGCGTTAAACCATTGTAGGCTTTCAGAGCTTCAAGGCTTTTGTTGTAATCAATACCGACTTGCTTCAATAACGCTAACGAGACTAACGCATTCGCCACGTTATGACGTCCAACCAATGTTAAATCTTGGGTAGCAAGTACTGACTTACCGTTATCCACTAGCCATTCGGTGCCATCGACCATTGATACACCAAACTCTTGGTCATCAAGTCCAAATGTCACCAATGACATCGTATGGTCAGGATAAGTCTCTTTGTCTTCGCGGTTTACAATCGCGTACTGAGCATTGTTAAAAATTCTTAATTTAGCGTCACGGTAATCGACCATGCCTTGATAGCGATCCATATGATCTTCTGACAGGTTCAAAAAAGCCGCCGCTGCAAGATTTAGACTGGATGTTGTCTCTAGCTGAAAGCTTGAAAGCTCAAGGACATACAAGTCAGCATCAAGCTCAAGAAGGTCTAAGGCAGGAATACCGATGTTGCCACCAACACCTACGTTAAGACCAGCAGCTTTAGCAAGCACACCCGTTAGATCGGTCACCGTACTTTTGCCATTGGAGCCTGTTATTGCCACGACGGGTTTGTCTACCGCCCAACCAAACAGTTCAATATCGCCAACAACCGGAGTTCCCGCTTGAATAACATCTTGTATTTCAGGGGTCGCCAAGGCGATACCTGGGTTAGCAACCACCAAATCAGCCTCAGCCAACCATTGGCTATTCCAACTTCCAGAATGCAGCTCTACCGATTCAGGCAAAGATTCTCGGCCTGGTGGTAGTTCTCGTGTATCAATCACTCTCACATGAGTCTGAGGTTGATATTTTACGAGATGTTTAACGACAGAGAGCCCGGTAATACCGAGCCCCACAACCACTACATTTTGAATATTTTGCCAATGTTCCATTTAAACAAGATGCTCTTAATAGTTTTAAAGAGCCCCTACTCAGAGGCTCACATAGGATTAACGAACTTTCAGTGTCGCTAGGCCAACCAGTACTAATACCATTGAGATGATCCAAAAACGCACGATAACACGCGGCTCTGGCCAACCTTTCAGTTCATAGTGATGGTGAATCGGTGCCATGCGGAAAATACGCTGACCACGCAATTTGTAAGAGCCCACCTGCAGAATCACTGACAGAGTCTCCATTACAAACACACCACCCATGATAACCAGTACCAACTCTTGGCGAACTAACACAGCAATCACACCCAGTGCACCGCCCAGTGCTAGCGAACCAACATCGCCCATGAATACTTGAGCTGGGTAGGTGTTGAACCATAGGAAACCAAGTCCAGCACCGACGATAGCAGTACATACAACTACAAGCTCAGAAGTGTACGGGATGTATGGAATGTGTAGATATGCTGCGAAGTTAACGTTACCTGTCGCCCAAGCAATCACAGCAAAACCAGCAGCAACCATCACTGTTGGCATAATCGCCAAACCATCTAGGCCGTCTGTTAGGTTCACCGCGTTACTAGTACCCACAATAACAAAATAAGTCAGTACGATGTACAATAAACCTAATTGTGGCATCACATCTTTAAAGAAAGGAACCACCAATTGGGTTGCCGCAGTATCGTGTCCATGAGCATACAGAGCAAATGCCACAACTAAAGCAATCGCTGATTGCCAGAAGTACTTCCAGCGCGCGATCAAACCATCAGTGTTTTTACGAACCACTTTACGGTAGTCATCAACAAAGCCAACCGCACCGTAACCGCCAAGGACAACCAATACCGCCCAAACGTAAGGATTAGAAAGATCAGCCCACATTAATACCGTAATAATAATGGCAGCTAGGATCATCACACCACCCATAGTAGGTGTACCACGTTTGCTAAAGTGAGATTCAGGGCCGTCATTACGAACAACTTGGCCAATTTGTAGCATTTGCAGACGCTCAATTAAACGAGGTCCCATCCACAGCGACAGACATAAAGCCGTCAAAATACTCGCGATTGCACGAAACGATAGGTATTCGAACAAACGGAAAAAAGAAAGGTGTGGCTGTAGTAGCTCTGCAAGCCAAATTATCATGAAAAGTTCTCCTTTAAAGCAGCGGCTATTTTACTCATTCCTGCACTATTTGCGCCTTTTACCAACAAGGTATGTGACGCGTTTTCTGGCAAGCATAAGTGCTGCTCTATGTGCGCGATCATCGCTTGATGTGTTGCAAAGTGGGTACCATTACAGACCTCACTAATCACCTTGGTATCATCACCGTAAGTGAGTACATGCTCAAAAGCGAATGGGGCAGCATATTCACCGACTTGACGGTGAAGTGCAAGGCTTTCGTCGCCTAATTCAGCCATATTGCCTAAAATCAACCAACGTTGACCTTTGAAGCTCGACAGCAGTTTGGCTGCCGCCTTCATCGCGGGTACGCTGGCGTTATAACTGTCATCTATCAGCTTGATATTCTGACTTAATTGTTGAACCTCAACTCGCCCTTTGACAGAGATAAGATTCGCTAAACCATTTTTTACTTCTTCAAGCGTGGCACCAAACTGAATGCTCAACGCTGCTGCGGCCAACGCATTCGCTACGTTATGCTGACCGATAATGCCAAGCTCAACCGGCATAGCGCCTTGCGGTGTTTGCATCTCAAAGCAAGCTTCGCCCTGTTCATTAATGCGAATATGCTTAGCAAAGTAATCTGCCGTGTTGTCGCTTTCTGAAAATGTCAGTACCGTTTTATCTGCGAGTACTTCATTCCAGAAGTCACCACCGTTGCTTTCTAGATTAACAATAGCAGTATCACCGGCAGCAAGCCCCTGAAAGATTTCACCTTTCGCTTGTTTAACACCATCAATTGAGCCAAAGCCCTCTAGATGCGCGGCAGCAACGTTATTCACTAAGGCCACCTGTGGTTTCACAAGCTGCGTGGTATAGGCGATTTCACCAATGTGGTTCGCGCCCAGTTCTATCACGGCGTAGTCGTCATTGGGTTCACTACGCAGCAAGGTTAGTGGTACTCCAATATCATTATTGAAGTTACCTGCCGTAAACAGCACCTTGCCACGTTGTTGCAGAATGCTCGCCACCATCTCTTTGACGGTTGTTTTACCACAGCTTCCTGTTATCGCCATGGTTGGCACGTCACATTGTTTGTGGATCCAAGCACTTAGCTGACCTAAAGCAAGTTTAGTGTCTTCAACAACCACCTGAGTAATATTTAGGTCAAGTTTTCGTTCGACTAACAACGCGCTCGTATTAGCCTCTACCGCTTGATGACAAAAGTCATGCGCATCAAAGCGTTCGCCAACAAGAGCAACAAACAGTGCGCCCTCTTCAACGGTTCGAGTGTCAGTAGAAACCGCATTAATAACACTATTGCTCGACTTGCCAGCCTCAATCAGCTGACCGCTCACCGCTGAACAAATCTGCTCGAGTGATACATCAATCATTATGAAATACCTAAAAGTTGTAGCGCAGACTCTCGATCTGAGTAATGGATCGTTTCGTCTTTCAATACTTGGTAATCCTCATGGCCTTTACCAGCCAAAAGAATAATGTCATTACAGCCGGCCTGTTCTAGGGCAAACTTAACCGCTTGATAGCGATCGTGCTCGACGAATGCAGATTCTGGTTCGCTTAAGCCAGCTAGCATGTCTTTAACAATCAGTGCAGGATCTTCGCTGCGAGGGTTGTCATCTGAAATAATAATTTTGTCGGCGAACTGCTCTGCCGTTACCGTCATCATTGGGCGCTTACCTGTGTCGCGATCGCCACCACAGCCGAAGATAGCCCACAGCTTTCCTGAGCAGTGTACACGCAGTGCAGCCAATGCTTTTTCTAGAGCATCTGGCGTGTGCGCGTAATCGACAACGACTTTTGCTTTGCTCGGAACTTGAAACAGTTCCATACGACCAATAACAGGTTGAAGCTGAGGCGCGGTGTCGACCAAGGTTTGCTTGTCGATGCCCAATGAAAGCAAAGTCGCGAAAGCAACCAGTACGTTTGATGCGTTGAACTGACCAATCAATGGAACCGAAAGATCACCTTGCCCCCAGGTACCATCGAAAGAGAGCTTAATCCCAGTTTCTGCATAGGCGACATCAGATGCCCATACCGATTGTTGATAGCCCGTTAGCGGTGACAGCGAAACGGCTATGGCATTGGACAAATCTGACATCCACGCTTTGCCGACTTCATCATCCACATTGATCACTGCATGTTTGCATTTGTGTTGAGTAAACAGGCTTTTCTTAGCCAATGCGTACTCTTCCATCGTGCCGTGGTAATCAAGGTGATCACGACTCAGGTTAGTGAACACACCAACCTCAAAATCCAACGCTTTTACTCGGCCTTGAACCAAACCATGAGAAGAGATTTCCATCGCGGTATAAACTGCACTTTCCTCAGCCAACTCGCTCAGTGTGCGTTGTATTTCAATCGCGCTGCCTGTGGTATTAGCCGCTGTTTTTAGGTTATCTAAGAAGCCATTACCCGTGGTGCCCATTACCGCCGAACGCTGGCCGACCAAATCAAGCCACTGAACAATCAATTGGGTGATGGTGGTTTTGCCATTGGTACCGGTAACACCAATCAACTTAGTCGCTTGAGAAGAATAAACTCGGCCAGCCAGTTCAGAGAGAATTGAATTTAGCTCAGATACATAAACAACAGGAACAGCATTTAACCACTCAACCAAGCCATGAGTTTTGTCATCACTCGCTTGTGCAATGACAGCTTTCGCACCTTGAGCGACGGCTTTGTCGATAAAGCGACGACCATCAATGGCATGTCCAACAATGGCAACAAAAATATCGCCTTCCTTGATTGCACGGCTATCCAACTCCAATTGCTCAACAGCAATCGCATCTAGCTCAAGTGAACTAAAGTCCCCCCAAGGAGAAAGTAAAGATGACAGCGTGAGGCTATTACTCATATTGAATCCTGATTGGCTCTATTCTTGAAACTTGTTTTCATCAGCAGGGACATTGAGTATTTGCAGTGCACCCTTCATGATTTCAGAAAAAACGGGGGCAGCAACTGAACCACCATAGTAAAGGTCACCTTGCGGCTCATTGACTACGACAACCAGAGCTACTCTTGGATCGCTGACTGGAGCAAAACCCGACGTTATAGCAATATACTCATCACTATAGCCACCCGCAGCGGCTTTACGAGATGTACCCGTTTTTGCCGCAACTCGATAACCCGGAACAGCGGCTCTGGTTGCAGTTCCGCCCTTTTGAGTCACGCCTTCTAACATTTGCAATACCATCTCTGCATTTTCACGTTTGATGATCTGCTTTGAGAAGTCTTGGTCGTTGCTTTTAATGATATGAATCGGTTCATACATGCCTTTGTTGGCTAACGTTGCGTAAGCATGAGCCAACTGAAGCGGGGTCACAGATAAGCCATAACCAAACGATAGCGTCGCGATTTCGAACTTGGACCAACGGCGACGGTTAGGGAAAATACCACTCGTTTCACCCACAAGATTTAGCCCAGACATTTCGCCTAAACCAACCGAACTGTACATACCAAGTAACGCTTCAAGTGGCATATCAAGCGCCAATTTCGCAACGCCGATGTTACTTGATTTTTTAAGGATCAAGGCTAAATCAGCCTTGCCCACTTTAGAGGTATCACGTACTCGGCTACCTCCAATTTGCATGATGCCATTACCCGTATCAATAATAGATTTCGCATCAGCTGTACCATTTTCTAATGCGGCGAGCACCACAAAAGGTTTCACTGTTGAGCCGGGCTCCATAGCATCGGTCAGCACGCGGTTTCGCATTTTAAAGCTTTGTAAATCAGAGCGGTTGTTCGGGTTGTAAGACGGTGCATTGACCATGGCTAACACAGCGCCCGTTTTCACATCGAGTAATACTGCAGAGCCTGAGGTCGCTTTATGATCGGCCACCGCTTGCTTAATCGCTCGATAGGCTATCGCCTGCAGTCGTTGATCGATGGTGAGTTCTAGTGGTTTGCCTTCTTCGCGTTCTTCTAACGCAATGTTTTCGACAACGCGTCCGTAGCGGTCTTTACGAATCGTTCGCTTGCCTGCTTCGCCCGTAAGCCATTTATCGTAACTGCGTT
Source organism: Vibrio sp. 1F253 (assembly GCF_041439295.1). Classification (NCBI taxonomy): domain Bacteria; kingdom Pseudomonadati; phylum Pseudomonadota; class Gammaproteobacteria; order Vibrionales; family Vibrionaceae; genus Vibrio; species Vibrio sp. 1F253. The sequence continues at coordinate 58,819 of NZ_JBGONU010000003.1, forward strand.
CAACCCCTTCCAGGCCGTGCCCATCAATTCCGGTCACACCGATAAGGTGTGCACTGACTTCACCAGCAGGGTAGTAACGTCGAGATTCCGCTTTTAGGCCCACACCCACCAGCTTAAGTTCACGGATATACTTAGCCATCGCAGGGCTAACTTGTCTTTGTAGATAAATAAATCGACGGGATTTATTGCTAGAGATCTTATCGATCATCGATTGTCGCTGTAGGCCAAGTACATCGGCTAACGCATACCAACGATCAATCTGGGCCATGCCATTTTTATCGAAAATCGTTTTTGGGTCGGCCCATACAGCTTCAACGGGAACACTCACAGCAAGCGGCTCGCCATTGCGGTCAGAGATAATACCGCGAGCAGAAGGAATAGCCTTAACACGCACTGAGCGAAGATCGCCCTGACGAATTAAGTTATCGGGTTCAATGATTTGGATGTAAGCCACACGGCCAACGAGTGCAGCAAAGGCTAGAAACACGAAAGCAATAACAACGTTGAAACGCCATTTAATAAGAATTGGATCCGAATCCTTTTCGCTCTTCACTCGCTCTTTCGTTGATTCATTAACGGTTTTTGCGGGTGTTTTTTCCTTTTTACCGGTCATTTCAGTGTGATCACAACTTCTTTGTCGGAGTCTGGACGTTTCATGTCTAGCTCTCTTTTTGCCGATGCTTGAACGCGGCTGTGTTCTGCTAGCGCCGTCTCTTCAAGCATTAAATTTCGCCACTCATCATCAAGTTGTTCCCGCTCCACCAATGCCATGTCTTTTTGCGTAATCGCCTGACGTGATACATGTGTCGTAAGAACGACCCCCATCGCACTCGCAAAGATGCAGATAAGAAGCCCCAATGGGACTTTACCCACGGAGATCAAATCAAAAAAGATTATCTTGGCTAAGTTGGGTTTGGAGGTCTTCATTGACTATAGCTTTTCTGCGATTCGTAGTACTGAACTACGCGAACGAGTATTCTCATCCACTTCATCTTTAGAAGGCTTGATTGCTTTACCAATTGGTTTCAGATCGGCACTGCCTAGCGCTTTGATCTGCTCTTCAGTTAGTGGCAGGCCATGTGGTACTTGCGGTCCTTGGCTCTCTTTACGGATAAAGCGCTTCACCATACGGTCTTCAAGCGAGTGGAAACTGATAACAGAGATACGACCTTGAGGAGCTAGAATGCTTGCCACGCCTTTCAGTGCTGTATCGATCTCTTCCAGTTCACTGTTAATGTAGATACGGAATGCTTGGAAAGCACGTGTTGCTGGGTGTTTTTTCTCTTTGAAGCTTTTTGGAGCGACATCAGAGATAAGCTTAGCCAGTTGACCAGTGCGCGTTAGCGGTTCGTTCTCTTCATTCTCTTGATAAGCAATGATGCCTTTCGCGATACGACGAGCGTGTTTGTCTTCACCGAACTCACGAATAACCCATGTGATGTCATCAAGATCAGCTTCAACCAACCACTGAGAAACAGGAATGCCGGTTGTTGGATCCATACGCATATCAAGCGGGCCATCTTTCATAAAGCTAAAGCCACGTTCAGCATCATCCAGCTGTGGTGAAGAGACACCTAAATCCAGCAATACGCCATCCACTTGACCGACTAAGTCATAACGCTCTGCATATTCAGCCATACCTGAGAACGGGCCGTGAATAATCGTAAAACGAGGGTCATCAATCTTTTGTGCTTCGGCAATCGCTTGTGGATCGCGGTCGATACTAAAGAGTCTTCCATTCTCGCCCAGTTTAGACAGGATTGTACGGCTGTGACCACCACGGCCAAAAGTACCATCGATATAGGTACCGTCAGGTTTGATCGCAAGTCCGTCAATAGATTCGTTAAGCAATACTGAAATATGTTTGAATGCTTCTGTCATAGTCTTCTCAGTGAATGGATTGAGCCATTAGTTCGGCAATAATATGTTCTATTAACGTTTTAGTTTACTGATTTCACGCCGTATCTCCACCATATTGTGTATAGGCTTTGGGAATTTTTGACCCAAGCTCATATCAAGATGATGGATTCTAAGGAAATCTAAATAATTAACGTCAATATAAAGCAAAAAACCCATCACTACCGTTAAGTAATGATGGGTTCTTTATATAGGTGGAGTTGACACATACGCCGGGTTCTGTTCCGCTTGCGCGGCGGTAACCATTCGTCTAGGCCTGCAATCGCTCACAGGCTCAAGCAATCTACCCGCCCCCATACGCGAGCAGCGCAATGCGAGGGCCTATTTGATCTTGCTCCGGGTGGAGTTTACCTTGCTACGAACTGTTGCCAGTCGCACGGTGCGCTCTTACCGCACCCTTTCAGCCTTACCTGTGCCTCTTCCGAAGAAATGAGGCCATCGGCGGTCTTCTCTCTGCTGCACTTGTCGTGGGCTCGCGCCCCCCAGACGTTATCTGGCACCCTGCTCTATGGAGCCCGGACGTTCCTCCCCTCTACCAGTCTCCCGAAGGACTTCAACGTCAGTTTCCCGAAGGACCTCAACGTCAGTCTCCCGAAGGACATCAGCAAAGCAGCGATTACCCGTTCAACTCCGAGGGCGGATTGTATAGAGATTTGTGTGCAGTGTCTAGCGAGATCACAAATATGCTGCAAACCATTAAGCAAGTGCACGAATTTCACACAATCCAAGCAAAAAAAAGGAGCGACGGTATTACCATCACTCCTCACAAGCTTTTCAATACAGGTTAGCTACTCTATTAAGAGGTATCTAGTTGTCTAGATGCTCTAGGCCCCATTTGTATAAAGCGTTCTTTTTCAGATTGTAGATTTCTGCCGTCATCGCCGCTGCTTTTTTAAGTGGCAGTTCTTTGGTTAGAATACCCAGCGTGCGAGTCGCTTCGTCTGGCAACTCTGTGCTCGCTTCTTCACGGTGACCGTGAATTAGCAATACCATCTCACCGCGTTTACGGTTTGCGTCTTCTTCAATCCACTCAATAAGTTCACCAAGTGGCAGACCTTGGATGGTTTCGAAGGTTTTGGTTAGCTCACGCGCCAACACAACCTCACGGTCAGGGCCTAAGATCTCTAGCATGTCTTGTAGAGAATCAGTAATACGGTGCGGAGATTCGTAGAAGATACACGTGCGTTCTGCTTTTGCGATCTCTAAGAACTTGTCTTTACGACCTTTGCTCTTTGGCGGTAAGAAACCTTCAAAGCTGAAACGATCAGACGGCAAACCAGACGCACTTAGTGCGGTAATCACAGCACAAGCACCAGGAAGTGGCACAACTCTCACACCCGCTTGACGACATTGTGAGACAAGATGGTAACCTGGATCACTGATTAAAGGAGTACCCGCATCAGAGACTAATGCGATAGACTGACCTTCTAATAACCTTTCGACTAGAACTTGTGCTTTAGTTTGTTCATTATGATCATGTAAAGCGAACGTTCTGGTTGATATATTGAAGTGAGCAAGCAGCTTACCCGTGTGGCGTGTGTCTTCGGCTGCAATAACATCGACACTTGATAAAATTTCAATTGCTCTTTGAGTGATATCTCCCAAATTTCCGATTGGGGTTGGCACAATATAGAGAGTTGGGCTCTCTGTGAGCAAGGTTTTGTTATCTGTCATTTGTTTACCATCACTTCAACGATTAATATAGATACAAATTTATACGGAATTTAAAGAACTCATGGCAACGATGAACCATAAGAGACTCAGTGTACCACGCTTACTCACTCCAATTGCATTAGCAATTACATTGGCGGCTTGTTCTTCAGGTCCTCAAGCACCAACGCGTGTTGATATTACACTAGATCCAGCGCAATCAACTGAAAGTTACATGATGCAGGCGGATAGTAGCAAAGGAAGTCTACAAAACGACTGGTTAATCATGGCGCTTAAGGCTTCTGTGCAAGCTGGAAAAACCGATCAAGCGACTCTGCTGATCAAACGCTTAGCCAAACAAGAGCTGAGTGAAGTTCAACAAGCAGAATGGCAACTAGCTCGCGCTCAACTGCTGGTGAATAACTCGCAACCACAGCAAGCGTACAGCCAACTGAACTTTCAACCTTGGTGGAAGCTTCCGAACGAGCAATGGAAAGATTATCACGAGCTACGCGCCAACATTTCTGAAATACAGAATGAGTATTTCGAAGCGAGCCGTGAGTTAGTCCTTTATTCTGAATACCTGGACTCTAACGACGAAAGCCAACAGCAAACGGCCGACCGTATTTGGCAGAACCTGAATAGCTACTCTCAATACGAGATTCTAGAACTGAAAACATCGCCGACAGAAGATGTGCTTTCAGGTTGGTTGCAACTGGCTATCTACATGAAGACGCTGAATTCGAACCTTCCAAACCTACAGGAAACCCTGTCTGATTGGTTAGCCGAGAATCCTCAGCACCCTGCGGCTACTTATACACCTCAAGCAATCACCGACATATTAGCGTTAGAAATCAGCAAGCCGACCAGCACCGCTTTGTTACTGCCTTTAACAGGTAAGTACGGCAAGCAAGCTCAGCTCGTTCGTGACGGTTTTATCTTTGCGATGATGAATGACAAAGAGCGTGAAGAAGATGCAACGCTGACCGTAATGGATACCAACGTACAAAGTGCCGCTGAAATTAAAGCAACACTGGAAGAAAACAACGTTGATTTCATTGTTGGTCCGCTGATTAAGAGCAACATCACCAAGCTTCAACAAGCGCAGAAAAATCACGAGAACTCGATTCCTGCGTTAGCTCTGAACATTCCAACTCAGCTAGAACCAGATACTAATATTTGTTATCTCGCTTTATCGCCAGAACAAGAAGTCGCTCAGGCTGCGAAACATCTTTTTGCACAAGGCTATAAGTACCCACTTATTCTTGCACCCAAAGGACGTTTAGGTGATCGAGTTGAGCAAGCCTTTAAGGCAGAGTGGAAAAAGTACAGCAGCAACGATGTTGCTATCAGCTTGTTCTCTGATAAACGCCAACTGCAACGTAATGTGAATCAGATTTTTGGTTTACAAGAGAGCCAACAACGTATCGCTCAAATGGATGGGCTACTTAACTTAGACCTAGAAACAGAACCACGCAGTCGTCGTGATATCGATTCTGTCTACATTGTCGCTAAGAACTCAGAGCTAACACTCATCAAGCCCTTCATTGAAGTTGCAATTAACCCTGATGCTAGCCAACCTGCACTGTTTTCAAACTCACGCAGCAACAGCGGTGACAAGCAATATGAAGACCTAACGGGTGTCTTCTACAGCGATATCCCGCTATTGGTCGAGAACAAAAACGAGCTTAACAAAGCGCTTAATGACCTATGGCCTTCACACTCGAACAGCCAAAAGCGTCTACAAGCTCTAGGAATGGATGCATACTATCTAATGGATGCGCTACCACAGATGAAAGCCGTACAAGATTACAGCATTACAGGTGAAACCGGCGTATTAACCATCGACAACAACTGTGTTGTTCAACGTGAAATCAGCTGGGCAGAGCATGGGGCTTTTTAGCCGTAAGTTCCTATCCAAGCCAACAATCACCCACAAACAAGTGGGTGATAAATACGAGACCGTGGCAAAGAATTATTTAGTTCGCCACGGTTTATCGTTAATTGAACAAAACTTCATAGCAAAGTGTGGCGAAATTGATCTTATAATGCGCCATAACAATACGGTTGTGTTTACTGAGGTAAAATACCGCAAGCAAACACGCTACGGACATGCCGCTGAAATGGTGACTGCCAAAAAGTCACAAAAGCTACTCAAAACAGCCAATGTTTGGCTTATGCAGCAAGGCTTGTCGGTACACTCTACAGATTACAGGTTTGATATCATTGCCATCGAAGGGCCGAATGACACTATCGACTGGATTCAAAACGCGATTACCCAAGGATAAACATGCTAGACAGCATCAAAGAAAGTTTTACAGAAAGTATTCAAATCCAAATTGCGGCGGCAGAAGCTCTGCCAGACGCAATCACGCATGCCGCTCAAGCAATGGTTGCAACCCTGCTTAACGGAAACAAGATTCTTTGTTGTGGTAACGGTGGTTCGGCATCGAATGCTCAGCAATTTGTCTCTTGCCTACTTAATCGCTTTGAAACCGAGCGCCCTAGTCTTCCAGCAATGGCTCTCACTGCTGATAACACCACACTAACGGCTGTGGCAAACGACTACCACTATGAAGAGATCTTCTCTAAGCAGGTACGTGCGTTTGGTCAAACTGGTGATATTTTACTGGCTATATCTACTAGTGGTAACAGTAAAAATATCATCAAAGCAATGGAAGCTGCGGTAACACGTGATATGACAATCATCGCCTTTACTGGTAAAGATGGTGGTGAAATGGCTGGCCTGCTTGGTGAGCACGATGTAGAAATTCGTATTCCCTCACACCGTACAGCACGTATCCACGAAGTACACATGGTGACACTACACTGCTTATGTGACCTAATCGATCAAGTACTCTTCCCAGCTCACGAAGAGTGATATACGGAGCATCACGATGAAATCATTAACTTCTATGAAGCTGCTTAAGCTGATTAGTGTTTCGCTACTTACACTGTCGTTATCTGGTTGTGCTGGTCTTTTCATTGCTGGTGCAGCAACTACTGCAAATCTAGTCACCGATACACGAACCACCAAAGAGATTTGGAGCGACAACAATATCGAATTTGAAGTTGCAGCTATGACTAATAAACCGCCATTTCGCGGCAATGTCAGTATCACAGCAAGCTCTTACCGTGGTTCAGTAGTTCTGATGGGGCAAGCAACGACAGATGCTGAACGTCGTGCTTTTGAAAGCCAAGCTAAAGCAGTAACGGGAGTTGAAAGTATACACAACCAGATCCGAGTGAAAGAGCCACTGTCTGTTAGTGCTATCAGCAAAGACAGTTGGATTACCACTAAAGTGAAGTCTGCCCTACTTGCCAAGTCTGAGCTTAACGGTATCAAAGTCAAAGTCATTACTGAAGATTCAGAAGTATTTCTGCTTGGATTAGTTTCTCGAGAACACGCTGATATCGCGACAGAAGTTGCGCGTAATATCTCTGGTGTGAAGCAGGTGATTCGAGCGTTTGAATATGGTGAAGATGACAATTCGGTAAACTAACACCCTCTGAATTTACTTAGCCAACTTAGCTGCTTATTAGCTGGTTGGTTGGCTGGTAAAGCCTAACGAAATGAATCAGATTAATAAAAGTCAGTTAGCACAAAAAGAAAAAGCAGCGATAAATCGCTGCTTTTTTTGTATTTGGAGTTATTTAAAAAATAACGCTATTTGATAACACGAAGGCTTGGGCGACCTTTCGCTGGACGAGATGGCTCAGGTTCTGAGTCAGACTCTTCAGCATCTACGTCTGCTGTTGCAACACTCAAAGATGGGCCTTTTTCTGGTTCTTCAAAAGGACTTTCTTCAATTCCTTCTTCAAACGCTTCCATGTAAGCCTCTTCAGGTTCAAACATGGTACCAGCACCATTCTCACGAGCATAAATTGCTTGTACTGCGTATAGCGGAACGATCACAGAGTGTGGACGACCACTAAAGCGAGCACTAAACGTCACAGCTTCGTTACCCAGTTCAAGTTGTCCAACCGCACGAGGCGCGATGTTCAGAATGATCTGACCATCTTGAACAAACTCGTCTGGAACTCTCACACCCGGCAATGTTGCTTCAACAACCAAGTGTGGAGTCAGTTCGTTATCAACCAGCCATTCATAAAATGCACGAAGCATGTATGGTCGGCGTGGAGTCATATTTGAAATATCCATAAACGCTTAGCGAACGAGTCGCATCTCGCGCTCAGCTTCCGTTAGAGAAGCTAGGAATGAATCACGTTCGAATACGCGGTTCATGTAAATCTTAAGTTCTTTAGAACCAGGACCAATCAGTTCGATACCAAGCTCAGGTAAACGCCATAGTAGCGGAGCTAGGTAACAATCAATTAGGCTAAACTCTTCGCTCATGAAGTATTCATACTCAGCGAAAATAGGAGCAAGAGTCAGTAGGTCGTTGCGCAGTTTCACGCGAGCTGCTTCAGATTCTTCAGCGTTGCCTTTAACGATCTTCTCTGCAACTGAATACCAGTTACGCTCAATTCGGTACATCATTAGACGACTGTTACCACGAGCAACCGGGTATACAGGCATCAATGGTGGATGAGGGAAACGCTCATCTAGGTATTCCATGATGATCTTAGAGTCATATAGAGCAAGCTCACGATCAACAAGAGTAGGTACTGATTTGTACGGGTTCAGTTCAACAAGCTCTGCTGGTAGATTTTTTTCATCAACCAACTCAACTTCAACACTTACGCCTTTTTCAGCAAGAACAATGCGCACCTGATGGCTATACATATCAGAAGCACTTGAGAAAAGAGTCATTACAGAACGTTTATTGGCAGCTACAGCCATGGAGCCCTCCAGTACACTTTAAATAAAAACAATGGAGGCCTAAAGCCTCCATTGAACATTAACATAATTTGGGAATTAGCACGGTATTATAGCACAATTAGTGCACATCACGCCAATACTCTTTCTTCAGCAAAATCACGATGATAGTGAAGATTACTAAGAAGGCCATTACCCACCAACCCATAGCATGACGCTCAAGTTGAACAGGGTCGCCCGAGTAAACCAAAAAGTTAACAAGGTCACGAACTGCTTCGTCATATTCACCAGCACTTAATTCGCCAGAGCCATCCGTTTCAGTACCAACAACAACCTTAACTTCCTCACCATCGACCATGTGAGTATCGTAGATTGGCGTTGGGATACCTTGTAGCTCTTCAAGAACATGCGGCATACCAACACTTGGGAAAACCAGGTTGTTCACACCAAATGGACGAGACGGATCTTCATAGAAAGTACGAAGGTACGTGTATAGCCAATCTGCGCCACGAACACGAGCAACCAATGTTAGATCTGGTGGTGGAGCACCAAACCAACTAGCAGCTTGCTCAGAAGGCATAGCGTTAACCATCAAGCTACCAATTTTCACTTCAGGATCGAAGATCAGGTTTTCCTTCATTAGGTCTAAAGGAATCTCCAAATCATTCGCAACACGTTCATAACGTTGGTACTGCGTTGAGTGACAAGCGAAACAGTAGTTCATGAACATCTTAGCGCCATTTTGTAATGAAGCTTTGTCTGTTAAATCATTGTTTGCTTTGTCTAATGGTACGCCTGCACCCGCTGCCATCGCTAGTGACGGCAACATAGCAAATAAAATTACAATCCACTTTTTCATTTGAATGTCACCCTTTCTGGTAATGGTTTCGTCGCTTCATTTTTACTGTAGAACCACAGCAGAACGAAGAACATGAAGTAACCTAAGCTAAAGATTTGAGCTAATAGCGTGTATGTAGGCGTTGCTGGAAGCGCACCAAGTACACCAAGCGCAATAAAGCTTATTGTGAATTGGATGATGTTAATCAAATGCAATTTGCTACGGTAACGGTAAGAACGCACTTTACAACGGTCGAACCATGGCAGTAGGAATAGCACAACAATTGAAGCGCCCATTGCAACTACACCTAACAGCTTATCTGGAACAGCACGAAGTACAGCGTAGAACGGCGTGAAGTACCAAACTGGAGCAATATGCTCAGGTGTTTTCAGCGGGTTTGCAGCTTCAAAGTTAGGCGGTTCAAGGAAGTACCCCCCCATTTCTGGGTTAAAGAACAGCACGTAACAGAACAAGAATAGGAAACCAGCAACACCAACCATATCTTTTACCGTCCCGTATGGGTGGAAAGGAATAGAGTCAATGATGTCGTATTTCTTAGTGTAATCCTTGTGGAATGGGAACTGAGTTTTGTAGTCGTCGCCCATTGTGCCTTTAGGAAGCTTGGTTTCGATACCGTCTGGGTTGTTCGAACCCACTTCGTGCAGCGCTAGTACGTGAAGTACGATAAGCAGCAGAAGTACAATTGGCAGAGCAATAACGTGCAGTGCGAAGAAACGGTTCAGCGTTGCACCAGAGATGATGTAGTCACCACGGATCCAAAGCGTTAGGTCATCACCTATAACAGGGATCGCACCAAACAGAGAAATGATTACCTGAGCACCCCAGTAAGACATTTGACCCCATGGTAGTAGGTAGCCCATGAAAGCCTCAGCCATAAGCACTAAGAAGATCAACATACCGAAGATCCAAAGCAACTCACGAGGCTTTTGGTAAGAACCGTAGATTAGACCACGGAACATATGCAGGTAGATCACAACGAAGAATGCCGATGCACCTGTTGAGTGCATGTAACGCAGTAGCCAACCGTATTCCACATCACGCATGATGTATTCAACAGAAGCAAATGCGCCCTCACCAGACGGTACATAGTTCATTGTCAGCCAAATACCCGTAAGGATTTGGTTAACCAGTACTAACATTGCTAAAGAACCAAAAAGGTACCAAAAGTTAAAGTTCTTAGGCATTGGGTATTCAGATAAATGCTTCTTGTAAGCATTCATCGCGGGTAGACGTTTCTCTACCCAATCAAGCAATCCTTGCATTACGCGTCTCCCTCGTCCACACCGATCATGATCTTAGTGTCACTCAAATACATATGCTTTGGTACAACAAGGTTCAATGGAGCTGGTACGCCTTGGAATACTCGACCTGCCATATCAAACTTTGAACCATGGCAAGGACAGAAGAAACCAGACTTAACACCCTGAACTTGTTCTGCAAAAGAATCTGGCAGGTAAGTTGGAGAACAACCTAAGTGCGTACAGAAACCAACAGCAACGAAGAATTCCGGCTTAATTGAACGAAACTCGTTCTGCGCGTATTCTGGTTGTTGTTCAGCTTCAGATTGAGGGTCACGAAGTTGACCACCGATCGCTTTTAGATTCTCTAGCACCGATTCAGCACGGCGTACAACCCATACAGGCTTACCTTGCCACTCGACACGAACCATTTGTCCCGGCTCTAACTTACTGACTTCCACTTCCACCGGTGCGCCTGCAGCTTTCGCCTTGGCACTCGGGTTCCATGATTTAATAAAAGGCACGGCTACAGCAGCTGCTCCTAAACCACCAACAACGGCTGTTGTTGCGGTTAAGAAACGCCTGCGACCGTTATTTAAAGGCGCGTTGCTCATCCAAACATTCTCCCATTTGCTCCTTATGGATTGAAATAATTCCGAATAAAGAGCATGGCTAACAAAATATGTATTTAGTTCTATTTATTGACGGCAAATGATAAATAAAACCCTACTTTTTGACAAGATAAAGCTACCTTTTTGTAACAATCATGAGGCAAAGCGCACATTGGGTTACAAAAGCTTTCAAAATATAAGAATTTGGAAATAAAACGAGGGAGGGAAAGCGTTTAGAGGGGGAATAAAAACAAAAAGCCCGGCATATAGCCGAGCTTTGAACCACAATTCCAGTCGAAAAACTGGGAGCGTGTACTTTTTCGTAAAGAAAAATTAACGCTTAGAGAATTGAGGTTTACGACGTGCTTTACGTAGACCAACTTTCTTACGTTCAACGCAACGAGCGTCACGCGTAACATAGCCAGCTGCACGTAGAGCAGGACGTAGAGTTTCATCGTATTCCATAAGAGCACGAGTGATACCGTGGCGGATTGCGCCAGCTTGACCTGAAATACCACCACCAGAAACAGTGATGTAAAGGTCAAGTTTCTCAGTTAGTTCAACTAGCTCAAGAGGTTGTTTAACAACCATACGAGAAGTTGGACGACCGAAGTAAACATCAAGGCTGCGCTTGTTGATTACGATCTCACCAGAGCCTGGTTTGATGAAAACACGAGCTGCTGAGCTTTTGCGACGACCAGTGCCGTAGTATTGATTCTCTGCCATTGTCTTAATCCCCTTAGATGTCTAGTACTTGTGGCTGTTGAGCAACATGGTTGTGCTCAGTACCAGCGTACACTTTAAGCTTACGGTACATCGCGCGGCCTAGTGGACCACGTGGAAGCATACCTTTAACTGCTAGTTCAAGAACCATTTCTGGTTTCTTAGCAATTAGCTTTTCAAAAGTGATAGTTTTAAGACCACCTGGGAACTCAGAGTGACGGTAGTAAACCTTACCCTTAGCTTTGTTACCAGTTACAGCAACTTTCTCAGCGTTAACAACGATGATGTAATCACCAGTGTCTACGTGAGGAGTGTATTCTGCTTTGTGCTTGCCGCGTAGGCGAGAAGCGATTTCACTTGCTAGACGGCCAAGAGTTTTGCCTTCAGCGTCTACAACATACCAGTCGCGTTTTACAGTTTCTGGTTTAGCAACGAAAGTTTTCATGCTAATAATTACCTATTTAAAAAATTTACACTTAAGGAATACTCGCGTATTCCCACTGTCTAAGAGTTACCATTCATCACCCCTTCGAGTGTTGGAAAACTCTTGGCATAACGTGATTTTACTCATCGCTAGAGGCCCGCAGTAACGGTAGGTCGCAGGATTATAGATAAGAGCGAAGAAAAAATCACCTCTTTTTGAACAAAATCACGATTTTTTTAATTCTCTTTCTTATTCGAGATAATCAAAGCTAACTTAAGTGTTCTTTTGCCAAATACTCATGGCTCTGCATTTCAATTAAACGCGACTGACAACGTTTAAACTCAAACTCTAGTTGACCATGGGTGTATAGTTTTTCTAGCTCCACTTCCGCTGAAATAATCAGTTTCACATTGCGCTCATAGAACTCATCAACTAACGCAATAAAGCGTCTAGCAGCGTCATCGGAAGTCACGCCCATTTGCAACACATCAGCCAATAGAACCGTGTGATAAACCCGAGACAACTCAATATAATCGTTCTGGCTACGAGCCGACTGACAAAGCTGAGCAAAAGTACCATGCAGCACACCATCACTCGCTTCGACCACATCTAATTGACGGTGATTAACCTCTATCTGCTTAAGCTTCTCTTTATCTTCACCAACAAGCTGCGCGTAATATGTTTCGAGGTTAATGTTCGCTTGGCTATCCAGTGGGTAATGGTAGATCTCAGCCTGCTCTAAGGTTCTCAGACGATAATCAATTCCGCTATCAACATTAAGAATATGACAGTTGTCTTGAATGAGCTTAATAGCGGGTAAGAAACGCGCTCGCTGTAACCCGTTGCGATACAGATCCGCAGGTGGAATATTAGAGGTCGCAACCAAGATAACGTTTCGAGCGAATAACTCTTGGAACAAGGTTCCTAAGATCATCGCATCCGTGATGTCTGAAACAAAGAATTCATCAAAACAGATAATATCCGCTTCTTCTTTCAACTTATCTGCGACTAGAGGCAACGGGTCGCTAACATTACCTAGTGCCCTTAGCTCATCATGGACTCGATACATAAAGCGGTGAAAGTGAACGCGCATTTTTTTTGTGGTCGGTAAGGCATCGTAGAACGTATCCATTAAATAGGTTTTACCGCGCCCGACGCCGCCCCAAAAATAGAGGCCTTTTGGTGGCAGTGGCAGTTCTGGCTTTTTGCCCATTAACTTCTGGAATCGAGTCAGTTGAGGAATAGGGGCATTCATGTAATCTTGGAATTGATGAAAGAGTTCATCTAAAGATTTAACGGCTTGCTCTTGTGCTAGATCTCTTTGAAATCCATGTTCTTTTATATCTTGTTCGTATTTTTTAATGGGATTCATGACGACATTTCCACAATGAAAGCGATATCAGACAGCAAATAAAAATGAGCCCAAACAGTATGAGACATGTCGCTATGCGGTGAATAATGCAGCATCAAACTGCTAACTAGCGCACACGCATTTCTCTTTATACTGCGGCTTTCTCATAGTACCATGGAGCTGTATCACGTGTAACTAAGCAGTAACAAACATGTTAAAAAACAATAATAAGGAGCTGTTATGCCTTGGATGTATGCCGTTGCCGGTTTACTAGTCGGAGTTATTTTAGGGGTCGCTATTTCTCGTCTCATGACACCTGAATACAAAAAACAAAAGAACGTACAGAAAGAATTAGATAGCGCAAAGTTTGCCCTGGAACAGCAGCGACAAGAGCTAGCTGACCACTTTGCGAAATCAGCAGAAATGTTAGACACCTTAGGTAAGGACTATACAAAGCTTTACCAACACATGGAAAAAACAAGCTCAGAGCTACTCCCTAACCTGCCAGAGCAAGACAACCCATTTGTGAAAACAGCCGCGGTTCATTCGGATAAGCCACAAGATAAGTCTTCAGTTAAAGAGTCGACGCTTGAAGAACAACCGAAAGATTACGCTAATGGCGCAACGGGTTTATTTACCGAGCAGAAGAAAGAAATCATGGATGCTCCCGATGTCGTTACAGCAAAAGCATCGTAAACATTTAACACTTCTGTGAACTTTACAAAGGTTTTTGAGTCATAACTTTCACTCAGGTCATTTGAAACTTCTCATACTTATTAAACGTATAAGAGGGTTAAGACCTTAACTAGAGAGGAGTTTATGATGAAAAAACCTTTGCTTGCTTTATCAGTACTGACTTTAAGCTTAAGTTCAATCATCACCCCCATTCAAGCTACAGCCGCACTTCCATTAAGTGTGGGTAATGAACAATTACCAAGCCTTGCTCCTATGCTTGAACAAGTAACCCCCGCTGTGGTTAGTATTGCCGTAGAAGGCAAACAGGTACAACGTCAGCAAATCCCTGAACAATTTCAATTCTTTTTTGGTCCAGAACAAACACGAGAGCGTCCATTCCGCGGGCTAGGCTCTGGTGTCATCATTGATGCCAAGAAAGGCCATATTGTCACCAATTACCATGTCATCAATGGTGCCGACGATATCAAAGTAAAACTGCATGATGGTCGAGAATACGATGCAGAGCTCATCGGCGGCGACCAGATGTCTGATATCGCGCTATTAAAACTCGAAACAGCCAAAAACCTTACCCAGATAAAAGTCGCAGATTCCGACAAATTGAGAGTCGGCGATTTCAGTGTGGCTATCGGCAACCCATTTGGGCTTGGTCAAACCGTAACATCCGGTATCGTTTCAGCGTTAGGACGTAGCGGTCTCAATCTAGAGAACTTCGAAAACTTCATTCAAACCGATGCCGCGATTAACAGTGGTAACTCTGGAGGTGCGTTAGTGAATCTTAACGGTGAACTGATTGGTATCAACACGGCCATCCTAGGACCTAACGGAGGCAATGTCGGTATCGGCTTTGCCATTCCATCCAATATGATGACAAACCTGACTGAACAGATTCTCGATTTCGGTGAAGTAAAACGTGGCATGCTTGGTGTCCAAGGTGGAGAGGTCACCTCGGAATTGGCTGAAGCGCTTGGTTATGAGTCCAGCAAAGGTGCTTTTGTTAGCCAAATTGTACCCGACAGTGCTGCAGACAAAGCCGGATTGAAAGCGGGCGATGTCATTGTCTCCATTAACGGTAAGCGTATTGACACTTTTAGTGAGTTAAGAGCCAAAGTAGCCACCTTAGGTGCAGGTAAACAGATCGAGTTAGGCGTGGTTCGTGACGGTAAGAATAAGACCTTTGACGTCACGCTTGGTGAATCCACAAATAGTAAGACACAAGCTGAAAAGCTCCATGAAGGACTTGCCGGTGCAGAGCTCACCAACACAACCGACAGCGATTCAGCGACAGGCGTCAAGGTATCAAGTGTCGCTCAAGGTTCGCCAGCAGAAGCTTATCAGCTTCTTAAAGATGACATCATCATCGGGGTAAACCGACAACCAGTTAAGAACCTTGCTGAATTTAGAAAGATTCTTGAAAAACAACCTGGCGTATTGGCACTTAATATCCAGCGAGACGATAGGACTATCTATCTAGTTATTCGATAGCCATACGTCAGCGTAATTACAGGGGGCTCAGTAAGTTTGCTTTAAACTTACTCAGTCTCCCTTTTCTTTAGATCAATCAAAATGCTATGCTTCACTGATAATCAAGTCAGTCATCCATTGACGGATGCTTCATACCTTACTTGTTGAAGAGGGAAACATGCTGTCCTTTCTATTTCGTTCTATTTCCCTTGGACTCGTTTCAGCGGCGCTTATTCTTCTCGCATTCCCGAGTTTAAGGCCGGCGATTGTTGCAGACGTCACGAACCCTCAAGTCGATAATATTGGCTCTCTTCAGATCTCATTTAACCAAGCGGTGCGACGAGCTGCACCCGCTGTGGTCAATATTTATAGTCGTAAATACGCAGAAAGCGATCGCAACAAGCTACTAACTCAAGGATTAGGTTCAGGGGTGATTGTTAGTGAGAAAGGCTACATCATTACCAACTTCCATGTTGTTGCTCAAGCTGACCAAATAGTCGTGGCACTTCAAGACGGACGAGTAGCGGCCGCACAACTTGTCGGCTCAGACAAACGCACCGATATTGCGATACTCCGAGTCAGCGGTGACAACTTACCTGTTATTCCACTGAACCCGAATTACAAAGCAAATGTCGGCGACGTGGTGCTGGCTATCGGTAACCCATACAACCTAGGGCAAACGACAACCTTTGGCATTATCTCTGCAACAGGTCGTTCTTCGATCAGTGCAGATGGTCACCAAGCCTTTATCCAGACTGATGCTGCAATCAATGAAGGTAACTCAGGTGGTGCACTGGTTAACTCACAAGGTGAGCTCGTCGGTATCAACACGGCTTCTTTCCAACAAGCTACCGACATGGAAACCTACGGGATCTCATTTGCAATCCCCTACTCACTTGCTAATAAAATCATGGAGAAGATCATCGCCGATGGTCGTGTCATTCGTGGTTATATTGGTATCGACGGACAAGACATCAATTCGGTGACATCACGCTTGCTCGGTACTAAGAACATCGGTGGTATTGTTGTCTTAGGCATTGACCCGAATGGTCCTGCAGCCGATGCCGGCTTTGAAGCACAAGATATCATTATCAGCATCAACAACACCCAAATTAGCGGACGACAGAGCGTAATGGACATTGTTACTGACCTTCGCCCGGGTACTATCATTGATGTTGGTGTATTGCGCAAAGGTGAAAACAAGACACTCAAGGTCACCATTACCGAAGACACACGCCTGTAGTCTTTATTTAGTTTGATTGCTAATAGCTAGTAACTCAAACCGCCAATTACAGAGACAAAAAGTATAGATACAAAAAACCCAGCTCTTAAGCTGGGTTTTCTTTTATCAATCAAAGCTAATGATAAACTCAATCAAAACTAGGCGTCACTAGGTTCATCGATATCGATGCGAGTCACACGCTGCAAACCTCTTGGGAGCAGACCACCACGACGACCACGCTCACCACGGAAGTTTTCAAGGTCCGCAGGTTTCAAGCCAAGTTTACGTTTGCCCGCGTAAATAGTCAGCGTTGCATTCTCTGGAATAGCCATCAGATGCGATACAAACTCTTCTCGCTCTTTTGCTTTCGCAGAAGGGATGTTGATGATCTTGTTGCCTTTACCTTTGCTCAGCTGAGGTAGGTCTTTAATAGGGAACAACAACATACGGCCTTGGTTAGTAATCGCCAGAATCTGGTTACTGTCCAGATCTGCAATAGGGCTTGGCAACATCACTTCAGAAGCTTGTGGCAAGTTAACTAACGCTTTACCGCTCTTGTTCTTTGACAGCAGATCGCTACCCTTACAAACAAAGCCATAACCTGCATCAGAACCGACTAACCATAATTGTTCATTCTCTCCCATCACCACTTGGCGAATCGAAGTACCAGGGCTGACGTTCAGGCGGCCTGTAATTGGCTCACCTTGGCTACGTGCCGACGGTAATGAATGAGATTCAAGGGAGTAGCTTCGGCCATCACTGCCAAGGAACACCGCTTGTTGGTTACTCTTACCCTTAGCACTCGCTAAGAACTTATCACCAGATTTGTAGTTCAAGCCTTCAGCATCAACTTCATGCCCTTTAGCATGACGAATCCAACCTTTCTCAGACAACACAACCGTGATTGGTTCGCTTGGTACTAAGTCGCGTTCTGTTAGCGCTTTCGCTTCAGCACGCTCAATCAGAGGTGAACGACGATCATCGCCGTATTTATCTGCATCGGCTTGGATTTCTTTCTTGATCAACGTATTCAAGCGACGCTCTGAACCGAGTAGCTTTTCAAGCTTTTCGCGTTCAGCTTCAAGCTCTTCTTGTTCCGCTCGGATTTTAAACTCTTCTAACTTAGCTAAGTTACGAAGTTTAATATCAAGAATCGCATTGGCTTGAATTTCAGAAATGTTGAAACGGCTCATTAATACAGGACATGGTTCGTCTTCTGTACGAATGATTTCAATCACTTCATCGATATTAAGATAAGCAGCAAGCAAACCTTCTAAGATGTGCAAACGTGCTAGTACTTTATCTAAACGGTACTGCAAACGACGGCGAACGGTCGTGCGACGGAACTCAATCCACTCTTTCAGAATTTGAACTAGGCCTTTAACTTGAGGACGATTGTCTAAACCAATCATGTTCAAGTTAACGCGGAAGTTTTTCTCTAGATCCGTCGAAGCGAATAGGTGACTCATCAATTGGTCACAGTCGATACGGTTTGAACGAGGAACGACAACGATGCGCGTTGGGTTCTCGTGATCCGATTCATCACGCAAGTCGTCAACCATTGGCAGCTTCTTAGCGCGCATCTGGTTAGCAATTTGCTCAAGTAACTTCGCACCTGACACTTGATGAGGTAAAGCCGTGATAACAATATCAGAGCCTTCCTTGTGCCAAACCGCGCGCATCTTGATGCTGCCACGTCCAGTACGGTAGATCTTTTCGATGTCCGACTTCGGCGAAATAATCTCAGCCTCTGTCGGGTAATCAGGGCCTTGAATGAAACCCATCACATCTGGAAGTTCAGCTTTCGGCGTATCAATCAAGTGAATCGCTGCGTTCGCCACTTCACGGACATTGTGAGGCGGGATGTCCGTCGCCATACCTACCGCGATACCAGTAATACCGTTAAGTAAGATGTGAGGCAGACGTGCAGGCAACATTTGAGGCTCTTTCATTGTGCCATCAAAGTTTGGTTGCCAATCAACGGTGCCCTGACCTAATTCACCTAGCAGAACCTCAGCAAACTTAGATAATTTCGCTTCGGTATAACGCATCGCCGCGAACGATTTCGGGTCGTCCGGAGCACCCCAGTTACCTTGACCATCTACCAATGGATAGCGGTAGGAGAACGGCTGCGCCATCAGTACCATCGCTTCGTAACAAGCAGAGTCACCGTGTGGGTGATACTTACCTAATACGTCACCAACGGTACGTGCTGATTTTTTGTATTTCGATGCAGCTGATAAGCCCAGCTCAGACATCGCGTAGATAATACGACGCTGTACTGGCTTCAAGCCATCACCGATATACGGCAATGCACGATCCATGATCACGTACATTGAGTAATTTAAGTAGGCATCTTCGGTGAACTTGCGCATTGGCAACTGTTCAACGCCATCATATGTAATTTCGTTAGACATCCATTATACCTCGGCCATATCACCGTTAGTCTGTAGCCATGTACGGCGATCATCTGCACGTTTTTTACCAAGCAGCATGTCCATCATCTCGTTGGTCGCTTCGTTGTCATCAATCGTTAATTGAACAAGACGACGAGTGTTTGGATCCATGGTGGTTTCACGTAACTGAAGTGGGTTCATTTCACCCAGACCTTTGAATCGTTGCACGTTGATCTTAGCTTTCTTCTGCGATAGTCGCTCAAGCACACCATCTTTCTCTGCGTCATCAAGTGCGTAGAACACTTCTTTACCGCAATCGATACGATACAGAGGAGGCATTGCCACATAGATATGACCCGCTTCAACCAATGCATGGAAATGGCGAGTAAATAGTGCACATAGCAGTGTCGCGATATGAAGACCATCCGAGTCCGCATCGGCAAGGATACAGATCTTACCGTAACGCAGGCCTGACAAGTCATCGTTATCAGGATCGATACCCAGAGCAACCGAAATATCATGTACTTCCTGTGAAGCCAATACTTGGTCCGCTGACACTTCCCATGTATTTAGGATCTTACCGCGAAGTGGCATAACCGCTTGGAACTCACGATCTCGTGCTTGTTTAGCTGAACCACCCGCCGAGTCCCCTTCCACGAAGAAGATTTCGGTACGACTTAAATCTTGAACCGAACAGTCGGTTAGCTTACCCGGCAATGCTGGGCCTGAAGCAATCTTCTTACGCACAACCTTTTTGCTTGCGCGCATACGGCGGTGAGCATTCGCAATACAAGCTTCTGCTAACTGTTCTGCCAATTGTGGCTTTTCGTTCAACCACAAGCTAAACGCATCTTTTACCACACCAGAAACAAACGCAGCGGTTTGACGAGAAGACAAGCGCTCTTTTGTTTGACCAGCAAACTGCGGATCTTGCATCTTCACCGAGAGTACGTACGAACAGCGATCGAAAATATCGTCGCCCGTTAGCTTAACCCCACGTGGTAGCAAGTTGCGGAATTCACAGAACTCACGCATTGCATCAAGCAGACCTTGGCGAAGACCGTTTACGTGTGTACCACCTTGTTTAGTCGGTACTAAGTTCACGTAACTTTCGGTGATCATATCACCGCCTTCTGGCTGCCAAATGATCGCCCAGTTTGCCATTTCTGTTTCAGCTACGAATTCGCCAACATACGGTTCTTCAGGAAGTAAGGTGTAACCTTTCACGCCTTCGGCAAGGTAGTCTTTTAGGCCATCTTCATAGAACCATTTATGTTCTTCACCGCCAACCTTGTCGACAAAGGTAATTTCTAAACCTGGGCAAAGAACTGCTTTTGCACGTAGGTTGTTAATTAGACGAAGTGTCGAAAATTTAGAGCTATCGAAATATTTTGGATCTGGCCAAAAATGTACCGTCGTACCTGTATTGCGATGACCACAAGTACCTGTAACAGTAAGATCCGTTACGGCATGACCACCTTCAAGGGCAATTTCATGTACCTGACCGTCACGGCGAACCGTCACTTCAACACGTTTTGACAACGCGTTTACCACCGAGATACCTACCCCGTGCAAACCACCTGAAAACTTGTAGTTATTGTTCGAGAACTTACCGCCAGAGTGGAGCTTAGTTAAAATCAGCTCAACACCTGAGATCCCTTTTTCAGGGTGGATATCAACCGGCATACCACGGCCATCATCCGTCACTTCTAACGATTGGTCAGCATGCAACACGACTTTAATCTTCTTAGCGTGTCCCGCTAGTGCTTCATCAACCGAGTTATCAATGACTTCTTGGGCAAGGTGGTTTGGTCTTTCTGTCTCGGTATACATTCCCGGGCGATGTCGCACGGGGTCGAGACCTTCAAGTACCTCGAGGTCTTTTGCATTATATTGTTCAGTCATAATACGGAGTTTACTCAAAAAGTTTGCGTCAGTTCGCTGGCTCTAGTTTGACTAAAGCGAAATCATTACTATGAACCGTCATAGTAGAGCGAACGAGCGAAGTATTGGGGAATATAGTCTGGAAGCTGAGTAATGATGTCAAGCTAGTTCAAAAACTAAGGCATCAAACTATGATATTTCACCACTGATAGATGAAATAACAGTCAAACAAGAGAAAATTACTTGATTGCTGAAACAGATTAAAGGTTTAGAAAGGTGATGATTTGTTGGGGGTAGCGTTCAAAATTAACAAAGCTATGATCCCCCCCCTCTTCTACTGTCTGTACTGCACCTTGGTACTTATCTACCGCTTGTCGGTAATCCAGAACTTCGTCTTCCGTTTGCTGAAGTAACCAGAAGTCACTCGGCTGAGCGATAGCCGGAACCTCTAACGCCTTCAGTTCATTGATATGTTTTGTTTCCAGAACATATCGCTCTTCTGTATATGGATTTACTTGTTCACCTAAATAGTCAGCAAGAAGCTCATACGGCTTAACGGCTGGGTTCACAACCACAGCTTTAAAGCCATAGTGACTATTCAGCCATGTTGAAAGATAGCCACCCAACGAGCTACCTACCAACGCTATCTGATATTGCTCTTTATATTGCTCCACCAGTTGCTGCAAATAAATGGCCGCTTGCTGAGGAAAACTCGGCAGTTGAGGTGTCATCACCTTGATATCAGGACGATGCTCCGCGCAATAGTCAGTCATCACCGTTGCTTTGTGAGAACGTGATGAACTGTTAAAACCGTGAATATAGAGAAGCAGTGGCGGCTTAGCGGCTTGCTGTTCAGAATCAAACATCAATAACCTGCCGCTTCAAAATCAGGTAAGAATTGTCCATGAGGTAAACGGCGTACTTGCGTACTTACTGATCCATCTTGATGCAATTCAATCTCTCTCCAACCAGGCGACAAAGTATCAACCGCAAAGTCATCTGAGTTAGGTTTGAATTGCACACAAGTCGACGGTGTTGCCATGACTTGTACACCATGATGATCTCGATTCATGTCTTGATGAACGTGACCACACAGTACCGCTTTCACATTGGTGTGCTGTTGAACCACTTCCCAAAATTGATCAGCATCTTTCAGATTATGTTGATCCAGCCATGCACTGCCAACCAATAGTGGATGGTGGTGCAGCAGAACCAAGGTATTACGTTCGGGAAATTCGGTTAGCTTTTGTTCTAGTAGATCAAGCTGTTGATCACTGAGACGTCCGTGAGGCACACCAACCACTTGCGAGTCCAGCATCACCATCTGCCAATTATTACCTAGCAAGACATGCTCAACGCATTGTATTTGTGGTGATGGTAAAACACTGCCCATATTCGGTTTGAAGTCATGATTCCCTGGCAACCAGTAACACGGTTTATCCAAAGGTTGAATTCCTGACTCAAATTTTTGGTACGACTCAGCACTGTGATCTTGAGAAATATCACCGGTTGCTAAAATCGCTTGATAGTCAAAGCCCTGACTAACAATGGCATCGACTACAGCACGAAAGCTATCTTGAGTGTTGATGCTTAATAAGCTGCCATTGCTCGGCGCAAATAAATGCGTGTCCGTTAGCTGTACAAGCTTAATACTGCTCTCATCAAATTTTGAAGTGTGTGATAATTCCAAAATAACAAATCCAGATACGTTACTGTTTAGACTTTAAAAGTGTTTTTAAATAGGCTCAATTAAAAAGAAACTGGAGTTCGGCTGATGCCCGTTTTTAAACAAAACGTTAACCATTCCCCAAGAAATTTGTTCAATTGAAATTTCTCATCCTTTTGCAGAAGTTTTGTGTTGGGATAGTCATATTTTGCTTTGACTCGCGAAAAATCCCCGCTAGCGCACACTTCTGCAACTCGAGCGTCGTGATATAGCCTGACAGACATTTTTGGCAAAGGAAACACTGGCATCGCGTCACTCTGACATATATCTATTAATGTGGTGTATTTTGTGACCTCATTCACTGTCAATTGATACACCATATTAACGGCTTGGTAACAGCGAACGTCACCAACCTCATGCTCAACCGGTAACAGAGCATTAAGTTTGGCATAGTTAGTCTCGTAAACTCGCATCAATTCAGCCAGATCGACATGATACGGTTTTTTGACTGCTATATTTGGCATGACGTTAATCTATCCACTCTGACTGTAATTCTTGGTAGTTTAATTGTAGCCACTGCAGCGCAATGATCGTGGCGCCATTTTCAAACACACCGTCTTTTACTAACTGATAAGCGGCTTCGCGACTCATCACTTGTACTCGAATATCTTCACCTTCGTAATCCAATCCGTGAACCCCTTTTGCTGTCGTGGCGTCAACACAACCAACAAAGACGTCGAGCTTTTCTGAGCAACCGCCGGATGAAGGATAATACGAAGTAATAGGCAATACAGATCCGACGTCGACCCCCGCTTCTTCCATCGCCTCACGACGAGCAACATCTTGTGGTGATTCATCGGTATCAATAATCCCCGCAACAATTTCGTATTGCCACGGGTTCTCATGCTCTAGAGCACCGACACGGATCTGTTCGACGATCACGACTTCGTCACGTATAGGATCATAAGGTAACAAAGCGGCAGCATGTCCACGCTCAAACATCTCACGCTCGATTGGTTGGCTCCAGCCGCCCTCAAACAGTCTATGTTTAAATGTGTACTTAACCATTTTGAAAAAACCACGAAACAGCGTCTCTTTTGAGACTATTTCCACATCTTGCGGAGTAAACTCATGTCGTTGATTGTCATACTGTTGCATTTGATACCTCACTAAGTGATCTTATAGTTTACTCATTGTCCGAGTTAACTACCAAGGATAAGGTTCAACTTTTAGTATAAAACTTATAATTAAAGTTAAGTTTTAAAAAATAAATATTGCACAAGTGGACAGTCAACTGTAAAAAAGTGCAAAGTTTCGAGTAAATTACCACCAAACTGGGTTAAACTCTTTTAAAGAAAATTCCATTAAAGGCAGGAATAGGAAAATGAAAAAACTGCTTCCACTATTTATCAGTGCAGCAATTGGCAGCCTGAGTTCGTCAGCTTTCGCTGATACGCTAGCTGAGGTTTACGACCAAGCAAAACAGAACGATCCACAACTTCTTCGTTCAGCAGCGAAGCGCGATGCCGCTTTTGAAGCAGTAACGTCAAGCCGTAGCTCTTTACTACCGCAAATCAACCTGAACGCGAACTACGATATCAATCGCGGTGAACGCGACAATGACTCAAGTGGTACGTCAAATATTGACAATAATCAATGGGGTGTTGGCGTTGGCTTCACACAAGAGCTGTACAAACGCTCTTCTTGGATCACGCTAGATA
Organism: Vibrio sp. 1F253; assembly: GCF_041439295.1. NCBI lineage: Bacteria > Pseudomonadati > Pseudomonadota > Gammaproteobacteria > Vibrionales > Vibrionaceae > Vibrio > Vibrio sp. 1F253. Next base: position 83,418 of record NZ_JBGONU010000003.1, read on the forward strand.
CAGCAGAGAAAAAAGCTCGCCAAGCCGATTCTTCATACGCAGCAGAGCAACAAGCTCTGATCCTTCGTGTTGCTACCGCTTACTTCGAAGTACTTCGAGCTCAAGATAGCTTAGAGTTTGTTCGTGCAGAAAAAGCCGCAGTTGCTCGTCAACTGGAACAAACTAAGCAGCGCTTTGAAGTTGGCCTTTCAGCAATCACCGATGTACATGATGCGCAAGCTCAGTACGATGGCGTATTAGCAGACGAAGTTTTAGCAGAGAACACTCTGATTAATAACTACGAAGGTCTACGTGAAATCACAGGTCAAGAGCACTCTAATCTAAACATCTTAGATACAGACCGTTTCTCAGCAAGCAAATCTTCTGAATCTGCTGTTGCACTGGTTGAGCAAGCACAAGAGAAAAACTTGAAGCTATTGGCATCACGTATTGATCAAGACATCGCTAAAGACGACATCACACTAGCAAGTTCTGGCCACCTACCAAGTTTAACTTTAGATGGTAGCTACGCGTTTGCAGGTCAAACGAATACAGCGACTACTGCTACAGGGAATGGCGACTACGACCAAGACAATCTAAACGTTGGTTTGAACCTTAAAGTACCTCTATACACAGGTGGTAGTACAACTTCTTTGACTAAACAGGCTGAATACAACTACGTTGCAGCAAGTGAAGATCTTGAAGCAACTTACCGTAGCGTTGTAAAAGATGTTCGTGCATTCAACAACAACATCAGCGCTTCAATTGGTGCGCTACGCGCTTACGAACAGTCTGTTGTTTCTGCTCAGTCGGCTCTAGAAGCTACAGAAGCAGGTTTTGATGTAGGTACTCGTACTATCGTTGACGTACTAGATTCAACTCGTCGTCTATACGATGCCAACAAGAACCTTTCAGATGCTCGTTACAACTACATCCTAAGTGTACTTCAGCTTCGTCAAGCTGTTGGCACGCTAAGCGAACAAGACATTGTTGATGTAAACGCAGGTCTAAAAGTCGCAAGTAAGTAATACTTAAATCCTAGTTAAATACTCTAACCAGAGTATTTAATAAAGTGACTAGATTACCGTTACAAAAATGCCGCTCAATGAGCGGCATTTTTATTATCTATTGAAAGCTAATTCTCAGCTAACACAAAGGTTAAGCCTTGAGACGAGAAAGCTAGAAGACTAAGAGTTAGCCTCGACCACCTTTAATCGCTTTAATGATTTCAGTCGTAGAGCAACCATCTTCAAAGTTAAGTACTTTAACTTCACCGCCAGCCGCAATCACTTCCGCACCACCAGCAATCTCTTCAGGTTTGTAATCACCACCTTTCACAAGAATGCTTGGAAGAACTTCAGAGATCAAACGTTGCGGTGTATCTTCAGAAAACGGAACAACCCAATCAACCGCACCTAAACCAGCCAGTACCGCCATACGACGATCAGTTGGGTTCACAGGACGACCTGGACCTTTTAAGCGTTTCACTGATTCATCCGTATTCACAGCAACGATCAAACGATCACCCAACTCAGCAGCATGGTTCATGTAAGAGACATGTCCCGCATGCAGAATATCAAAGCAGCCATTAGTCATAACGACTTTCTCGCCTTTCGCACGAGCACGTTTCACCGCTTCAACTAGGGCAGCTTCAGAGATCACACCGTAGTCAGTATCTTGGCTACCATGAATCGCTTCCGCTAACTCAATCGTAGACAACGTCGATGTACCTAGCTTGCCGACTACCACGCCAGCTGCAGCGTTTGCTAATGCACACGCTTCATCAAGTGGCTTACCTGCAGCAACTGAAGCTGCTAATACTGAAATAACCGTATCACCAGCACCAGTAACGTCATACACTTCTTTCGCTTGGGTCGGTAAGTGGAATGGTTCTACGCCTTTGCGGAGCAATGTCATGCCATGCTCACTGCGAGTCACTAACAAGGCTTCAAAATCAAACTCTTCGATTAACGCGAGCCCTTTTTCGATCATTTCATCTTCAGACTTAACCTTACCGGCAACCAGCTCAAATTCCGCCATGTTTGGCGTAAGTAATGTCGCACCACGGTAGCGTTCAAAATCTGCACCTTTAGGATCGATAAATACCGGAACGTTCGCTGCGCGCGCTTTTTGAATAAAGCTCTGCACATGCTCCAAAGCACCTTTCGCATAATCAGATAAGATTACCGAGCGTACATTAGGCAGTGCTTGCTCCATGCGAGATAAAACAAGCTCAGGATCCGTGTTCTCAAATTTGTCTTCAAAATCAAGACGGATCAATTGCTGTCCACGGCTCATGACACGCAATTTTGTGATGGTCGGGTAATCGTCCAACTCAACAAAATCACACTTAACCTTTAATGCACCCAAGGTATTTTTCAACACCTCAGCTGGCTCATCTTTTCCAGTTAAACCAACGATATGAGCATGACCACCAAGAGAGGCAATATTCATTGCTACGTTGGCAGCACCACCAGGGCGCTCTTCGTTATTTTCTACTTTAACAACGGGCACAGGTGCTTCTGGTGAAATACGGCCAGTAGGGCCATACCAGTAACGGTCAAGCATTACATCACCGACAACAAGAACGCCTGATTGGCTGTAGTCAGGTAGAATTGGTTTCATTGTGGATCTCCAAAAATCGAATCTGGCTAGAGTCTAGCACACTGATTACAGTGGCTAAACCATAGAAAAATGAGTGAAAGCCTAACTCGATAGATACTCTAGTAGCTAATAAGCAGCTAAGAAGTCGATAAGCGATCACTAAATGATAATGACGTAACCGTTAAGAAATAGTTCCGTTACGCTTCCATCCATTGCTTCCATGCCTGAACAACATGTTCCCTTTCCATTTTAAATTTATCAATCGCCACGTCCGCATCAAGGTTGAGTAGGTTTCGGTGATGGATTTCATCTCTTAATGTTGTATAGGCATTAGTTAATGCCATGCCTTGCTGTTCGTCCATGATCCCTTGTGACAACAGACTTTCAAAGATTCGTACATTGTCACACCAACGAGTCAACTTAGGTTTTTCATTACTGTATCGAAGTACTAAATATTGCGCCAAGAACTCAATATCAGTAATACCGCCCGCATCTTGTTTTAGCATGAATCGATCGGCTTTTTTTCCTCCGAGGTGCCCGCGCATTTTTTCACGCATATCGACAACGGATTTTTTAAGTACAGCTTCATCTCGAGTCAAACACAAAATCTCATGGCGAGTCTTGTTAAATGCCGAAGCCAATAAGTCATCACCATAAATCATACGAGCGCGAGTCAAAGCTTGGTGCTCCCAAGTCCACGCGTCATTATGCTGATACTCATCAAAGGCATCGGTTGGACTCACTAATAGACCAGAGACACCTGAAGGGCGCAAGCGAGTGTCGACCTCGTACAAAATACCAGAAGCAGTTCTGGTCGAGAAAATATGAATAATGCGCTGTGCCAACCTCAGATAAAACTGGCGTCCGTCGATCTCTTTCTTACCATCAGTATAGATGTGTACTGGGCAATCGTGCATGAACACAATATCAAGATCGGAGTTGTAACCCAGCTCCCAGCCACCAACTTTGCCATAACCAACCACCGCAAAACCGCGCCCTTCTCGATCTTTCACATGAGTGGGCTCACCGAACTTAGCCGACACTTGCAGCCATGCTTGATTAATACCCGCCTCAACAATCGCTTCCGCTAAATAGGTAAGGTGATCACTGACCTTCATTACAGGCAAAGCGCCCGCAATATCCGCGGCAGCAATTCTCAGAATACAAGTCTGCTTAAACTGACGCAGACCTTCCATCTGCTGCTCCATATCATCTTCAGGAATACGAGCAAGATAATCACGTAACTCTGTTTTGTAGGACTCTAATGGTACTGGATTATAGAGTTGTTGAGGGTCGATAAGTTCATCTAAAAGAATAGGATAACGACCAAGCTGCTCCGAAATCATCGGGCTCGCTGTACATAAGCGAACGAGTTGAGTGAGGGCAGCGGGGTGCTCATCCAATAGCTCAAGATACGTGGTGCGCGTAACAATTTTTTGCAGCAGGTGCAGCACTCGAGACAAACCAAATTCAGCATCCTTGGCGGTATAGAGCGCTTGAAACACTTTGGGCATTAATCGATTGAGTACTTCACGTCCACGAGGGCCAAGGGTTTTCTTAGCCAAATCAGCTTTGAATTGGATAATGGTTTTCGCCGCTTGCTGCGGGTTAGCAATCGCGATGTCATGCTCTAGAACCTGCTCAATCACATCTTGCTTATGAGCCATATCCCACAACTCACTAAAGTGACTCGCGATTGGGTTAGCATCATCTTCATCAACCCCAATTAGGTCTTCGAATACTGTGTGAACATTCGCCATATGAGCACGGGTCGCATCAATCAAACCGTCCCAATCTGCAAACTGCATGGCGACAGCAAGTTGCAACTGTTCGAAATCGCCATCAGGTAATGTTTGAGTTTGCTTGTCGGCCATCGCTTGTAATAGGTTCTCAAGGCGGCGTAAAAACAGGTATGCCTCACGTAAGTGACCGACCTCTTCTGCTTCTAATAAATGAAGAGATTCAATCGCACTTAACGTCTCCAACAAACCTCGACCACGAAGGCTCGGTTCACGTCCACCACGAATCAGTTGAAAGACTTGAGCAATAAACTCGACTTCACGAATACCACCAGAGCCAAGCTTAATGTTGTTTGATAAGCCGCGACGTCGCACTTCGCTACTGATCATCGACTTCATTCGACGCAAAGATTGAATGGCACTGAAATCAATATAACGACGAAAAACAAACGGACGCAGCATCTGGCGGAGCTCTTGGTATTCAGGGTACATTTCGCTGCCCATCACACGCGCCTTAACCATTGCGTAGCGTTCCCAGTCACGGCCTTGTTCTTGGTAATAGTCTTCAAGAGCAGCATAGCTCATGACCAAAGGGCCGCTCTCCCCGAATGGACGCAAGCGCATGTCGACTCGATAACAGAATCCGTCAAAGGTTTGCTGATCAAGCGCCTTGATAATACGTTGCCCCAAACGCGTGAAGAACTGCGCGTTGGCGATACTTCTTCTTGCTCCTTGGGTTTCACCATTCTCAGGGTAAGTAAAAATTAGATCGATATCGGAAGAGAAATTCAGCTCACCGCCACCTAACTTGCCCATACCTATGATCAACATAGGCTGCGCTTCACCTTGCTCGTTACAAGGTGTGCCCCACTCTTTACAACAAATATCGTACTGCCATTGATAGGTCTCGAAGATCATCGCCTCTGCTAGCATCGACAAATGATTTAAGCTCTGTTCTAGATCCCATGAGCCCATAAAGTCACGCCAAGCAATGTAGGTCATCTCACGATTACGGAATTGACGCAGTACACGTTGACCGCTCATTTCATCAACACAACCTGAAAGTAACTCGGCCAAACGCTTACGATACCCTTCCGCACGCTCTTGGCATCTCAGCACCTCTGGCAAGGTGCTGGATAAAATCGAGTCACGCTGTAAACAATCACCCACAAAACAGCTCAAGCCTAATACACGCTTGAGATCGGCAATCAGCGACTCAGGCCAAATGTTAATGGCGTCACTTTGATGCTCTAATAATTGCTCAAAAGCAGACTGGGAATGAGTGACGAGTAGAGAAGGCAATGGCATGTTTCTTCCTTGTGTAAGCTGCGCACCGAACAATTGGTTTGTCGGTTCGGTTCTTCAATAACGAGTTCTAAAAACTAATGATTAGTTATACCAAAGTTCTGCCAATAAAAAACGCCCACATTAGCAATGTGGGCGTTTTATCAGTGAACTTATCAAGCAAAGCCTTTATCTCTAATAACAAGTCTCCGTGGCCAAACCTCTAGGAATAGACCTTTAGATCTTACAAACTAGAGCTCAGAGCGAAAGCTGGGGATTAAACCTTAAACTGCTTAATCTTACCGTCTAGCTCTTGTGCGTTGCTTTCCATGATCTCAGAAGTCTCGAGAAGCTCACCCACCACCACTACGGAGGCTTCAACAAGCTCACGAACATTGGTCAGGTTGACACTCATCTCTTCCGCGACACTAGTTTGTTGGCCCGCAGCAGTCGCGATCTGGAAGTTCATATCATTAATCTGGTTTACCTGACTTACGATGCCATCAAGCTCAGAACCAGCGTTAGTCACTAGGTCTACGCCTTCAGCGGCTTCAACAACACTCTTTTCCATCAGCTCTACTGCCGAGTTAGCACTGCTTTGTAGATGGCTAATCATATCTTGAATTTCTACTGTCGCTTGCTGAGTACGTTGCGCAAGGTTACGAACCTCATCGGCAACAACCGCAAAACCACGTCCCGCTTCACCTGCACGCGCGGCTTCAATCGCTGCGTTCAAAGCCAATAGATTGGTTTGCTCTGAAATGCCTTGGATAGTACCAACCACACTGCCAATCGAGTCTACGCGCTCTTCTACTTGGTTTACCGCTGCTGCAGAGGCTGCGATGTCCGAAGAAAGCTCACTCATCTTAGAAACAGAACCTTGAACGAACTTCTGACCTGTTAGTGCTTGACCTGATGCTTGCTCAGTAAGAGAAGAAGCACTTTGCGCGTGCTCAGCCACGGTTTGCACAGTAGACGTCATCTCGCTCATTGCTGTCGCTAGTTGGTCGATTTCGTTAAATTCTTCCTGAGCTGAATCTTTGGTTTCGGACATGCTGATGGTCATCACTTCCGTCAGGGCAAACAACTCATCAGAAGAGGCCACCTGAGTTTTGATCATGTCATTCAACTGGACTCGAGTTTTTTCGAGTTCTCGTGCCACATCACCGTATTCATCTTTACAGTCCATTTCAATCGGCACTGATAGGTTCTTATCGGCCATCGTTTTAATGGCGTCATTGAGGTATTGAGTTTGGCGAAGCATAACGCGCGCTGCCGCCAATAGAAGAACCACAAACACAATGATCATCAAGGCTGTTTGCCAAGCCACTTGAACTAGGTAAGTCTCGTAATGCTGCTGTGCAACTTGTGCATTGTTGGTGACTGCAAGTAATGAATCGTAAAACGCACTTGCGTCCCATAGCTGCTTCGAAATAATCAAGATAGTGCTGAAAACCATCAGCATGATCATTTTTGGAACGAGACGGATGTCCGAGATAATCCTTTCCCACGGCTTGAATGACAGTTTAGTCATTGTCAGTTCTCCATTAACTCTTATATATTGATGGCTTCTATATCCGCGAGATGGCTATATCAGTCAAAGTTCGCGATTTATTTTGAGCCTCGTATGAATGTTAAATAGTATCAAAGACACCACTAAGCCGATGAGCTTATTATCACTGATTCTCTCTTTCTTAGCGTTATTTGTGATCTCAGGCTTATTGTTTGCACCGATTGATAAAGAATCGAAACAAGTTCTTATCGGCCTGGACTTTATAATCTGTAGCGTTTTTCTTTTTCAGCTCACTATTGATCTATTCAGATCACAAAATAAGAAAGAATATCTAAAAGTACACTGGATCGATTTCTTGGCAAGCATCCCTATGGTCGAGCCACTTCGATTCGCTCGCATTTTTCAGATCTTGCGCGTGATTCTCGTTCTTCGGTCAGGAAAACGTGTTTTCAGAGAGCTGTTTCGCAATCGAAAAGAAACGACACTCGCCTCGATTATTCTGCTGCTGGTTATTCTCCTGACCATAGGTGCAGGAACAATACTGCTGCTAGAGCACAAGGATCCCAATGCCAACATTACCACTGGCCAAGATGCTTTATGGTGGGCTTTCGTAACGATTAGTACCGTGGGGTACGGCGATCATTATCCAGTGACGAGCTCAGGCAAGTTAGTCGCTTCTCTGGTGATCATTTGTGGTGTGGGTGTTTTTGGTATGATTTCAGGGTTGATTACTTCTTTGATCACCTCTCCAACTCGCCATGACAATCAACGAGCTGAAAACAAAGAGAAGCACCTTGAGAAGATCATTGAGCAACAACAGAAAATTCTCGAACGACTAGAAAAGCTGGAACAACAAACAAAAAAATAGGGCCGAAGCCCTATTTTCAATTTCATGTTGTTATGAAACTCAGTCTTGCCAATACGGCTCAACTTCTACACTTATTTGGCGTGTCTGTTCCATCGCATGCAGAATAGACACCTCTTGACGAGCTAACCAACGCTCTAGCTGAACCTTCTCATCGCCTTCTAACTTCTCAGTCAAAGGCTCTAATGTTTTAAGTGCCAGCAAATCGTCAATACCTTGCACCATATCGGCCCATGGCAAGCGGAAACTGTTTCGTTCATCGTCATCATACAAACTCGCGAAACCAACACCAGAATATAGGTTTCTCATCAAACGATATTGCTGTTCAATATACGCTTGGCTAGTCATCACTCGCTCTGGCGGGAAAGCTTCCATCAAGTCGGCCCATGTGCGATCGAGTTGCTTAACCGAAAACCATTCGATACCACGTGCCATTTGTTCACGTGCTTTTTCGTCTAAGAATGGTTGCCAGCCACGAGACAAGATCCAGCGACTCAGATCTAGCAACAAACCAGTGTAACGAGCAGAGCTCAACAGGGTAAGCAGTTCTTCGCGATCGGGAAGTTGCTCTTGCATCTCTTTAAGTTCAGCGACCAAAAACTTACGCGCATCCAATTTACGCAGTACGTGGCCTTTATCTTCGAGCAAATCTTCGAAGTGGTCATAGCTTTTTAGCCAGTCGAGTTCTTGCTCAAGCCACTTAAGCTCTTGGCGTAAAATAGCACTCGCGCGTCTTGGGACAATGCCACCATAGATGGTGAAGGTTTGACGAATAAAACTCAGCGAGTGACTGATCTCATGTAACGCTTCAATGGATTGGCGCTCGGTGAAGATCTGCTCGTGATAATGCCAATGAGCGAGAGCATGCTCTAAAGATTGAATGAAACACGATTCAACAGTATCACTTTTAGCAGTATCAACTAAGGTCAAAGGAGTGACTTCATCTCCTTGATAACCTTGAGCAAGGCGGTAACCCTTAGCGGCTTTGCTTAGATTACCTAAACGCATGCCACCTTGTTCACAGAATTGACGAGACAGTGTAAACAGAGCATCTGTTTGACCGGACTTAAGTTCCAATTCGACTTCACAAATCGGTTCTTGCAGTTCGCCTGATTCAACAAAACCTTGATCGAATGCGACCTCGACTTGACTGCCATCAGGCATACCAATCAACCACTGCTCACGTGTGAAGTTGGTAGAAAATAGAGGAGTCAACTCAGCTTGCAGCGTTTCGATGTCTTTACCCGCTGGCCAGATGTCCTCTGGATGTAGGGCTAGCTTAGGTTCATTGCTGTCATGTTCTGCATTGTATTCAGGCCTTTGATGCAGGCCTGCAACCACACGACCAGCCGTCTTTACGGTTTGTACAAATACGTCATCAAAGCGTCGAATGCGCAAGCCAGTATCGTGCTTACGTAACCAGTTATCGGGGGTGTCAAAGTAGATGTTACCTAGCTCACGACAACTGTGCTGAAGTACTTTAGTTTCAGCAATTTTATTGCGTAAAGTCTCTGAAAAATCAGGAGAAACAAAAAACTTCAGTTCTATCTCGGTTTCCATAGTTATACCTTTCTGTGAAGATAGGGACAGGATATTGCCAATTTGAAAACTCAGCAAGTCAGAAATATCGCCCTTATGATGATCTAAAACAGTTTTAATGAGACATTGATTAGGTTAACATGCGCGACTTTGTAGCCATCGCTTAACATTTCACCATGAATATGGTGTATGTTGTTTTAAGGTTATTATTTATTAGGTTGGATGACCATGCCAGTAAATACAATTATGGGGTTATTTGCAAAGTCCCCAATTAAACCTTTGCAGCGTCACGTAGTATGCGTGAACGAATGTTGTTCTCACCTAGTTAATTTCTTTGAAGTTTCTTCAAAAGGTGACTGGGAGAAAGCATCAGAAATTCGAGCTCAAATTTCTCACCTTGAGAAAGAAGCTGACGTACTAAAACGTGAAATTCGCCTTAAACTTCCTCGCGGTTTGTTTATGCCAGTTGATCGCACCGATATGTTGGAGCTATTAACTCAACAAGACAAACTAGCAAACCTAGCGAAAGACATTGCTGGCCGTGTATATGGTCGTCAACTTGTCATTCCTGCTCCTATGCAAGAAAACTTCATCGCTTACGTTAAACGTTGTCTAGATGCAGCGAACCAAGCACAAAACGTAATCAATGAACTAGACGAGTTACTTGAAACGGGCTTTAAAGGCCGTGAAGTAACACTCGTTGCTGAAATGATTCATCAATTAGATGTAATTGAAGATGACACGGACGCGATGCAGATCGAACTACGCCAACAACTAATGGCGATTGAAGATGGTCTGAATCCAGTTGATATCATGTTCTTATACAAAATTCTTGAATGGGTTGGTGGTATTGCAGATCAAGCACAGCGTGTAGGCGCTCGTCTTGAAGTAATGCTTTCTCGATCTTAAATCATACGTTAACTATATAACGAAGAGCATTTTTTGAACAAACCACTTATGCGCTGAGTATTTCTCTCGCTGAGCGGTTTTTTGCGTCTAAATTTGTTCCGCTTGTTATCAAACAACTAGGTATTACGATGGATATCCTTGCTAACTACGGCACTGTCCTGATTATTGTTGCAGCAGCTTTCGGTTTCTTGATGGCTATTGGTATTGGTGCAAATGACGTTGCGAACGCAATGGGCACTTCAGTAGGCTCTAAAGCTCTAACCGTTAAACAAGCGATCATTATCGCAATGATCTTTGAATTCGCAGGTGCTTACCTTGCGGGCGGCGAAGTAACAGACACGATCCGTAAAGGTGTTATCGAAACATCTCTGTTTGCAGATCAACCTGACGTACTTGTGTACGGTATGATGTCTGCACTACTCGCTGCTGGTACATGGCTACTTCTAGCTTCATACATGGGCTGGCCAGTATCAACGACTCACTCCATCATCGGTGCAATCATCGGTTTTGCTTGTGTGTCTGTGGGTACTGAAGCTGTAGATTGGAACAGTGTTCAAGGCATTGTGGGAAGTTGGATTGTCACACCATTGATTTCCGGTATCTTCGCCTATCTCATATTTGTCAGTGCCCAGCGACTGATATTTGATACAGAAAACCCGCTATTCAATGCAAAGCGTTTTGTACCGGTATACATGTTCATCACTACAATGGTCATTGCACTTGTAACGATCAAGAAAGGTCTTAAGCACGTAGGCCTTCATCTAACCGGTACTGAAGCATGGTTATGGGCTGCAGGTGTTTCTGCTGTCGTCATGATTGGCGGTTACTTATACATTCAGAAGAAGTTTGCTAACCGCGAAGAAGACCACGGTTTTACTGGCGTAGAAGGTATCTTCAGCGTACTAATGGTTATCACAGCTTGTGCAATGGCATTCGCACACGGTTCAAACGATGTTGCCAACGCGATTGGTCCACTATCAGCGGTTGTTTCAACGGTTGAGCACATGGGCGAAATCTCAGGCAAGAGCACTATCGCATGGTGGATTCTTCCACTAGGTGGTATTGGTATCGTTGTTGGTCTTGCAACAATGGGGCATAAAGTAATGGCAACCGTTGGTACTGGTATTACAGAACTAACTCCTAGCCGTGGCTTTGCAGCTCAACTAGCGACCGCGTGTACGGTTGTACTTGCTTCTGGTACTGGCCTTCCGATTTCAACCACGCAAACATTGGTTGGTGCGGTATTAGGTGTAGGCTTTGCTCGTGGTATCGCAGCTCTAAACTTAGGCGTTGTGCGTAACATCGTAGCTTCTTGGATTGTGACGTTACCTGCAGGTGCTCTACTTGCTGTTGTATTCTTCTACGCAATTCAGGCTATGTTTACTATGTAATAGCCCTGACGCTAGTCAATATTAGCGTCAGAAAACGGTGAGCTTCAGTAAAGATATGTAAATACCATGTCATTATTGACTCAAACGCACAGAAAGGGAGGCTTTGCCTCCCTTCTTTGTTGCACCATATAAAAAAACTAAATATTATTTGCTCATTGAGGCTGACTCATACGCCTACTCAATTTGAATCGTTAAAGGATTTACTGTGAAAAAACTGATTAGCTTAGTTTTGTTCGCAATGCTTGCGGCTCCAGCTGCCTTTGCTCAAGACCGTTATATTGCTGACAAACTATTTACTTATATGCACTCTGGCCCAAACAATACTTTCCGTATCATAGGTAGTATTGATGCCGGCGAGAAAATCACCTACCTGCAAACTAACAAGAGCACGGGTTACACTCAGGTTCAAGATAGCCGAGGACGTAAAGGTTGGGTTGAGAGTAAGTTCGTAAGCACAAAAGAAAGTATGGCGCTGCGCATGCCTAAGCTAGAGAAAGAACTCTCTGAAGTAAAAGGCAAGCTGGCAAATGCTCGCCAAAGTGCTGATAGCGAAAAAGCAGGTCTCGCAAGCTCTCTAGACTCTCGTAACAAGCAGATTGCTGAACTAGAGCAGAACTACAGTGAGATTAGCCAACAGCTAACGAGCTCTCAAACTGAGAACCGTCAACTACGCGCTAAGCTAGATACTCAAAAAGATGACTTACTATTGAAGTACTTCATGTACGGTGGTGGTGTTGCTGGTATTGGTCTACTTCTTGGCCTTGTTCTGCCACACATCATGCCTCGTCGTAGAAAGTCACCAAACGGCTGGGCGTAAGCCTCGCATTTGCTACAGTAGGTTCAGTATCGAATATCAAAAAGGAGCACCGAGGTGCTCCTTTTTATTTGTCTGGATTTATCATTCAAGTCACAGCGCTAACATCAATCACAGTAAGTAATATCGATAGTACTAACCTTTCCACTCATACAAAGCTGGGATTTCTATTTTCTGCTGATTGAATTCAATGATTACCGATTGTGGTTTAATCTCAAGCAACTGAATACCCCGCTCGATCCATTCCCCTTGAGCAACTTCATGTCCATTCACTTTTACCCAACGCTTAGTTTCGCTACTCGAGTACATGTGAGTTTGTAAGTCTAACTTAGGTAATACACCAGACAATCTATTGCCATGTGTTTCTAAACCGATGACCTGAGAATCCCTATTCCCCACAGGTCTAGAATCCATCGGTTCAGGTGAAACCGACTGCTCTCCCATCATTGATTCAAGCTTCAACGCTAAATCGGGTGGCAACTCGGTGAGGTCTAACCCTTTCAGTAAATCACGGTCCGATTGCAGCGTGGCATTATCATTATTCGTTCCAGGTTGAACTGACGGTTCAATAGATAATGGCTCTAAATTCGTTGCGGCTTGATTACTAGTATCTACATTTGCCAATATCGCTTTTGAGTCACTAGCGATATTACCGATGTCGGTGCCCATCTTTGCATGTATCTCTTGACGCGGTAGTGCTTTCAAAAGCTGGCTTACCGGTGCCGAGCGAACAGAGAATAATGCTTCATCGTCTGCATCCACTGACACTGCATCCACACTGGCAATGCCAGAACCGGCAATTTGAGGCTCAAAGTCTGATTGAAGCTTTGATTCAGGCAGAGCTCCGGAGGCAACGGGGCTAGCCGAGCCTTGCTGCTGTTGATTATACGACTGATAAACCAGAACGCCGCCCACCAATAAAGAAGGCACCAAGACAAGGACCAGTCCCATTGTTAACGATAAACCTCGTTTGTTGCTAATCCCTTTAGCAGAACTAGGCACGTGATGGTTTTGGTAACCTTTAAAGCTAGGTTTATTATTAGAAGACTGTTTAAGCTCGTGCATAATACGTGACATTAGCTTTCGCCTCCTTCTAATGACATCAACTTAGGCGAGTCGAGTTGAGCTAATCTCTGCAACCTTGCTAAGGTGCGCTTACCTGCGATGCCATCAACAGACATACCCTGCCAAGTTTGAAACGCTTCGATTTTCATTTTCAATTCATAGTCAAATACATCACTGCCCGATACGTCTTCACCCAAGACTTCTGAAAGCAATAGATCAAGTAAAGCAACCGCCTCACCTTGATAGCCCTCTTTCAGGGTCTCTCTTAGCGGCTGTTTCCAAATCGCGACATAATCACCTTGCCAAATTTGCTTTAAGGTGCGCTTAGGCATCACCAATAGCTTTTCGTTGACTAGGAGCTCAACAGACTCCTCAGACGCGCCATAAAGTACAGCAAACACAGGTTCTTGACCTAATTCCAGATTAAGAACCACGGGAACTCCAAGTTCAATCAAATATTCTAAATTGGCTTGATGTTGCTCACATACAAATACACTTTGTTGTTCACTCAAACATAGCCAATCACGAAGCGAAGATTCATACCCCCAAAGCGTGTATAGGTCCCTAATTGCAAGCGTTTGATTATTCCCTTGCCTTAAGTGATTCTGAACATCTTGTGGTAGTGCAAACTTCGAAGCCTTGAGATCTTGAACCGATATAGATTTATCATCCAATATCGGTGCTTCAGCCACAAATGAGCGTTGAGTATTCGCCGCTACTTCCGTTTTCACTTCACTGGAAGTATCCGCAGGCATCCATGAACTAATATAGGTTGGGGCGAAGTTAAAGGTCGCGATTACAAGGCCGACACTTAATGTGGCAATCCCCGCGTATTGGAGTAATTTTGGGGCTACATGAGTAGCACGAGTTTTCTCGACGTGATACACATCAGCCTGAAAGGCCATGATCTGCTGACAAGCTCGGTTAACCGTTTCATTACTCGGTGATTTATCACCATCATGGAAAGCCAATTGCAGCGCTTTATCACACACCAAGTTAATGAGCCTCGGAATACCATGGGTATATTGGGAGATAAGCTTGATTGAACGATTCGAAAACAACATCTGCTCACCACCAGCCGTTTCCAAACGAAACGCGATGTACTTACCCGTTTCTTCGATATTAAGAGGTAATAAGTGATAGCGACCTGTAATCCGCTGCGCGAGTTGACGTAGCTGTGTGGTTTGTAAGTGTTGCTGTAATTCAGGTTGTCCAACCAACAGCACCTTTAATAGCTTACGACTATCGGTTTCTAAATTGGTCAGAAGGCGTAGCTGCTCCAACACATCAGCTGCAAGGTGTTGGGCTTCATCTATCACCAATAAGGTTTGAATGCCTTCAGCATGGCTATCAAGCAGGAAGTGATGAATTGCCTGACTCAGCTGTTTCAACGACGCTTGTTCAGGGTATTCGACCTCAAACTCATCGCAGATAGCTTCAAGTAAATCTGAATTGGAAAACGTAGGGTTGAGTATAAGGCCAGCTTGAGTCTGATGATCGAGTGATGACAACATCGCTTTGGCGACCGTTGTTTTTCCTGTACCGACCTCACCAGTAAGCATCGCAAAGCCCCCACCTTCGCCTAAACCGGCTTGTAGGTTCTGCATCGCTTCTTGGTGACGCTGACTCAAAAACAAATAGCGAGAATTTGGTACAATCGAAAATGGCATCTCAACGAAGCCAAAATATTCCTTATACATGTGCTGCCCTATAATTACGATTAATGGAAAGTACCATTGCTCGCAGTAAAGTCCAGCAGTGATAAAACATTTCGAGGTGATAAGTTGCAAATATACGATAGCCTACCAAAATACAATGGGCTACAGCGCTATCTAGTCGGTGGAGCGGTACGCGATAAGCTGCTCAATATTGATAGTTATGATAGAGATTGGGTCGTGGTAGGAAGTACCCCTCAGGAGATGGAAAGCCTTGGCTTTACTGCTGTCGGGAAAGATTTCCCTGTATTCTTACATCCAAAAACCAAAGAAGAGCACGCACTGGCTCGCACTGAGAAAAAATCCGGTTCGGGTTATACCGGTTTCGAATGTTACTTTGCACCAGATGTGAGTTTGGAAGAAGATCTCATGCGTCGAGATCTAACGATCAACGCCATCGCTCAAGATGACAAAGGCCAACTTTACGATCCTTACCATGGCCAAAAAGATCTCTCTGATCGTATTCTAAGGCACGTCTCGGATGCCTTTGTTGAAGATCCTCTTCGTGTGCTGCGTGTGGCTCGCTTCGCCGCCAAACTCCATCATCTCAACTTCACGGTTGCATCTGAAACCATGGTGATGATGAGTGAGATAGTGCAATCCGGTGAACTGGCACACCTCACTGCAGAGCGAGTTTGGCAAGAGTGGCATAAATCTCTTAGCACTCCCCACCCTGAAGTGTTCCTTTCTGTATTGAAAGAGTGTGGTGCATTGGCTGTTGTATTGCCTGAGATTGACGCTCTATTTGGCGTCCCTCAACCTGAAAAATGGCACCCTGAGATCGACACGGGCATTCACACGCTAATGGTGGCTCAACAAGCTGCACTACTAAGCCCATCGTTACCAGTACGCTTTGCCGCTCAAGTGCATGACTTAGGTAAAGGCGTCACACCAGAAAGCGAGTGGCCAAGCCACAAAATGCATTGTCATACTGGCTTGAAGATCATCAAGAAGCTGTGTGAAAGAGTCAGAGTGCCTAATGAATTCAGAAACCTCGCGTTGTTAGTGTGCGAGCAGCATTCCAATATCCATCGTGCAGGCGAGCTAAAGCCAACCACCTTCCTCAAGGTTCTCAACAAGTTCGATGTTTGGCGTAAGCCAGATAGACTCGACGATATACTGCTTTGCTGCCAGGCCGATCACGCAGGCCGAAAAGGATTAGAAAATCAGCCGTATCCTCAAAAAGCGCGTTTTGAAGTGGCTTACCAAGCAGCACTTCAAGTCGAAGTTAAAGCGATTATTGCCGATGGTTTTCAAGGTAAAGACATTCGAGAAGAACAAGAGAAGCGCAGAGCTGCCGCGATTGAGATTGCCCTATTAGAACTCGCTGATAATTGATCGTAATAACACTGGTTACCATGCATTAAAAAACCCGCGACTAAGCGGGTTTTTCCGTTTCAATCTGTAGGACGAAACATTTGTCTTCGTAAGTCGAGCGCTACTGCATCATCAAGAAAGCAAATAGACCAAAACCTAAAATCAGGCGGTAGATAACGAACGGCGTCATACCCATACGAGAGATAAGCTTCAAGAAGAAGTGAATACAGATATAAGCACTAATGAAAGAAACCACGATTCCCGTTAGCAAAGTACCAACATGGATTGGATCACCACTGGTCACTAACTTCAGGCCCAAATAACCACCAGCCAGAGTGATGATTGGGATAGACATCAAGAAAGAGAATCGAGCCGCCGCTTCACGTGTGAAACCAAGGTAAAGTGCTGCGGTAATCGTCGCGCCAGAACGAGACGTACCAGGGATGATAGCCATTGCTTGAGCAAGACCAATAAACAGCGCCTTTTTCCAACCCGCTTGGTATTCGTCATCACGCAGGCTTGAGTTCTTATCCACCCACCATAGCAACAGACCAAAGATAATGGTGGTCGTCGCTATCACCCATGCACTGCGCAAGTAAAGCTCAACAATATCTTTCATCAACAAACCAAAGATACACGCAGGAATCGTCGCGAGAATGATCATCCACGCCAGCTTTGCTTCTTTACTGCGATCGCCTTTAAACACTGAACCAAAAAATGCGCTCAACAGAGAGACCACTTCTTTGCGAAAATAGATAACGACAGCTGCCAAAGTACCGACATGGACCGCCACATCAAAAGCCAAGCCTTGATCTTCCCAACCTAAAACAGCCGAAGGAAGGATTAAGTGTGCAGAACTGGAAATAGGTAAAAACTCAGTAAAGCCTTGCACCAACGCCAACATAAACGCTTCAAAATAACTCATTACTTACCCTAAAAAATTATAGTGTTATATCAACGACAGAGAGCGTATCTAATTGCTGCATCTTCTGCCATATTTCACTGACGGTTCTTCCATCTTGCGGGATCACTCTCGCAGGACAAAGATCATAAAGTGGTTGTGTTACAAAAGGATATTTATAGATATCACTGCGTGGTAATTCTGGATCGCTCTCTGATACCACCTCTCCAAACAGCACAATATCAAGATCGAGCTTTCGATCTTGAAGCTTATGGGCATCTTGAGGGCGACCCCATTTAAACTCAATTTCACGCAGGTGCTGTGAAAATTCAGTCAATGAGAGTGATGTATCGATCTCAACCACAAAGTTATAAAACGAGTGGCTTTTAAACCCCACAGGCTCACAGTGATAGATCTTAGAGCATTTAAGGTTAGTTCCTAATGATTGAAGCTCTGTCCATGCCACCCTTGCATGCTTGTCGCGGTCTATGTTCGTGCCAACACCAACATAGGCTATTGTCATGCTTGACCTCTTTCGATGATCACACCCACGGCTTTTGCTTGTGGTACTGCACCAGGCTTCGCTAGACGGATTTTAATCCAAGGCACTGAGAACTGAGTCATAATCAATTCAGCAACTTCTTCTGCCACACGCTCAACCAATAGGAATCGGCCATTCACAATGTGGTCAAGTACGGCAGTGCTGACTGTCGAGTAATCCAAAGCATCGACAACATCATCACTCTTACCTGCTGGGCGATTGTCATGAGCCATTTCAATATCAAGCACAAGTTTTTGTTTAATCTCTTGTTCCCAATCGTAAACACCGATCGTTGTAATTACTTCTAGCTGTTCAATGAAAACTTTATCCAGTGCCATGACTTGTCCTTTTAGAGGTCGGATACCCATACCGGGGAAAAAAACGTATTATTTGCGTAATTCCAGATATGATATCAATTACTCTTAGATTGAGCATTATTTTCCCATCGTTAGGCTTATAACTGTTTAAGGAAAAACATGACCCCATTGGCACTCATCATGATTATTGCTGCCTATTTACTAGGTTCAATCTCTAGTGCGGTCTTGATATGCCGAGTCTTAAGACTTCCTGACCCAAGAACTGTGGGGTCCAATAACCCCGGAGCCACCAATGTGCTTCGCGTGGGTGGCAAAGGCGCCGCTGCGGCCGTTCTGCTTTGTGACATGCTTAAAGGCACCATTCCTGTTTGGCTTGGCTACTACCTCAAGATCGATCCCATCATTTTAGGTGTTGTGGCGATCGCAGCCTGTCTTGGTCATATGTATCCAATATTCTTCCACTTTAAAGGTGGTAAAGGCGTCGCAACCGCACTCGGAGCTATCGCCCCAATTGGATTCGATCTAACAGGCATGATCATGGCGACCTGGTTGGTTGTGGCATTTTTGTTTCGTTATTCTTCTTTAGCTGCACTGGTTACTGTGTTGCTCGCACCTTTCTACGCTTGGTTAGTCAAACCTCAATACACACTGCCTGTGGCCATGTTGTGTTGTTTGATCGTCCTACGCCACCACCAGAATATCCGCCGCCTACTCGATGGCAGCGAACCAAAGCTCGGGCAAAAAAAATCGGCTTAAACTGTCATGTCTAAGCCGAACCATTTTTTAAACTAAGATACGTTTGAACCGACGCTAGTCTAATTCGGTCAATACCATTCGTTCTTTCATTGCTTACAGCAGATGTTTATCTAAAAACGTCTTCAGCATTGTGTTCACAAACTCTGGTTGCTCTAGCGAACTAATGTGACCAGCACCAGGAATCACCACCAACTCACTGCCCGTAATACAATCGTGCATTAGGTATGATTCCAGTGCTGGACGTGGCTTGTCTTCTTGTCCAACAGCGATCAAAACCGGCAGTGCAAAGCTCTCTACTGCTTCAATCATATCGCGACGTCCAAAGACCATTCGACCGATTCGAGCCACTTCTTCAGCGTTCTCACCCTTAAGAGCTGATAATTTCTGAGTAAAGCCTTCCACTAAAGCTGGCGTGTTTGTTTGAGCATCATTTGCAAAGAACAATGGAACAACCGCTTCAACAATCGGTTGAGGAACCATCTTGGTTTGAGTAATGGTGTCTAACATGCTGAAGTATTTAGCATGAGCAACTTCTGGTTCTAGGCCTACGAAAGTGTCCATTAGAACCAAAGACTTGATACGTGCAGGTGCAAGTTCCGCTAACTCGGTTCCCCACATACCACCAACCGATAAACCGACTACGGAGAATTCTTCGATTTCTAAATGATCAAGTAGATCCAAAATGTGTTGAGCGTAATCTTTTAAGTTGCGCATCGAGCTCGGCGCGGCTTGTGATTCACCATGAGACCAAAGCTCTGGAACAATACAGCGATACTGAGTTTTTAATGCATCGATCTGCGGCTTCCACATTGCACTGTCCCAAAGGTAGCTGTGGCCTAATACAACAACAGGGCCTTGACCTTCATCTAGGTACGTCATCGATTGATTGTCTACTGTGAACTTGTTCATTTTCTTCCCTAATCTCTATCAGCAATTATTTATCGACATACAGTCGGTAAGCTAGGATATAAAAACGGCCGCACTCAGCGACCGTTTATCGAAATACTATGGTTTATTTGGCGATTGGTTATGATTAAACAATCGGCTCTAGCTGGTCAATTGGCCAACGCGGTGTGGCATGGACAGATAAATCAGCCGTTTCACCATTCTTCAGGCGCTGCATGCCCGCATAAGCGATCATCGCACCGTTATCTGTACAGAACTCAGTGCGTGGGTAGTACACCTCTCCACCGATTTTCTTGGCTAATGCTTCAAGCTCAACTCGTAGTTGTTTGTTGGCACTCACACCGCCAGCAATCACGATACGTTTCATACCCGTCTCTACCAACGCACGCTTACACTTGATTACCAAGGTCGCACAAACCGCTTCTTGGAACGCATAAGCGATGTCAGCACGAGTTTGGTCATCATTGTCATTAGCACGAATGGTATTTGCCGCGAACGTTTTCAAGCCCGAAAAGCTCATATCTAGACCCGGACGATCGGTCATTGGACGTGGGAACTTAAAACGACCTGGCGTGCCTTTTTCTGCGAGTCGAGATAGCAGTGGACCACCTGGGTAATCTAAGCCCATTAGCTTCGCGGTTTTATCAAACGCTTCACCCGCCGCATCATCAATCGATTCACCAAGAATTCGGTATTCACCAATGCCTTTCACTTCTACCATCATGGTATGACCGCCAGAAACCAGCAGAGCAACAAATGGGAATGGTGGAGGATTATCTTCTAGCATTGGCGCAAGAAGGTGACCTTCCATATGGTGCACTGGCACAGCAGGCACGCCCCACGCATAGGCAATACTGCGACCAATCGTTGCGCCCACAAGCAATGCACCAACCAAACCAGGGCCAGCCGTGTAAGCCACGCCATCAATATCTTTCGACGTTAGGTTCGCTTCTGCCAATGCCGCTTTAATCAGTGGAATGGTTTTTTTTACGTGGTCACGCGACGCTAGCTCAGGTACCACACCACCGTAATCGGCGTGCAGCTTTACTTGGCTGTATAACTGATGAGAAAGCAGCCCTTGCTCATCATCATAAATTGCGATTCCTGTTTCATCACAAGAGGTTTCAATACCAATAATGCGCATAATTTTCTCGGCACGCTTTCGTCTAAAATGGGAAATTAGCGCAATATTACCCTGCCTAAGCTCTTCAAACAAATATTGTACAGACTATAATCGACAAAGTGCTTTACAAAGCCACTGTGATCGGATTAAAATTCCGCACCATTTTTGATCAAGCTGGTTAATGACCAAACGCGAATAGAGAGTTAGCTCGATGGGTAACTTCTCTGATTTGGTACTGAATAACCAGCGATAATGAATAACCCCTGAGGTGAAAGGCATATGCCAATAGTTAAAGTACGTGAAAACGAACCGTTCGACGTTGCACTACGTCGTTTCAAGCGCTCTTGTGAAAAAGCAGGTATCCTTTCTGAAGTGCGTCGTCGTGAGCATTACGAAAAGCCAACTACAGTTCGCAAACGCGCTAAAGCAGCAGCTCAAAAGCGTCACGCTAAAAAGCTAGCTCGCGAAAACGCACGTCGCGTTCGTCTGTACTAATAACTTAATCCATAAGGACTGAGTTATGGCTCTTATTGAACAACTCAAAGAAGAGCAAAAATTAGCGATGAAAGCCAAGGACAAACCGCGCCTTGGCACTATCCGCTTAGCTCTTTCAGCAATTAAGCAACGTGAAGTTGACGAACGGATCACTCTGAACGACGACGACATTATTGCTATATTAGTTAAAATGGTTAAGCAACGTCGCGATTCTGTTGCTCAATATGAATCGGCAAATCGTCAAGATCTTGCTGACGTGGAAAAAGCAGAAATTACGGTACTTGAAGGCTTTATGCCTCAACCGCTAACTGAAGAAGAAGTTATTGCACTACTTGATAGCGCAATTGCAGAAGCTCAACCTGCGGGCATGCAAGACATGGGTAAAGTAATGGCTATCTTGAAACCACAAATTCAAGGGCGTGCAGATATGGGTAAAGTTAGTGGTTTAGTTCGTTCTAAACTCGCTTAATCCCAAATCAAATTGCAACAAGCCGTGCAATCCTTCGGAACGCACGGCTTGTTTGTATCTGTAACCTATTCAAACTATTATTATCCACACTCTCAGTTAGTGCATTTTTCTAAGGTTTTATGGCAGGACACATCCCGCGTAGTTTCATCGATGATCTCCTAGCGCGTCTCGACATTGTCGATATTGTGGACGCACGCGTGAAACTTAAGAAAAAAGGCAAAAACTATGGTGCTTGTTGCCCATTTCACAACGAAAAGACCCCTTCTTTCAGCGTAAGCCAAGAAAAACAGTTTTATCACTGCTTTGGTTGTGGCGTACACGGCAATGCTATCGACTTCATTATGGAGTTCGAACGTCTCGATTTTGTTGAAGCGATTGAAGAGCTGGCCTCATTTTTAGGACTTGATGTTCCTAGAGAACAGCGCAGCGGTGAAATATCTACGGCGCCAAGAGCCAACAGCGAACAAAAACGTAACCTCTACGATTTGATGGGCGGCATCAGTAATTTTTACCGCTCTCAGCTGAAAATTTCAGCTAACAAACCTGCGATTGATTACCTAAAAAATCGCGGTCTTTCTGGTGAAATCGTACAGAAGTTTGGCATTGGCTACGTCGCTGATGAATGGGACTTGGTTCGTAAGAACTTTGGCCAACAAAAAGAAGCCCAAGACATGCTCGTTACTGGCGGCATGTTGATAGAAAACGATAAAGGCAACCGATACGATCGATTCCGTGGACGCGTGATGTTCCCGATTCGTGACCGTCGAGGCCGAGTGATCGGGTTTGGTGGTCGTGTCTTAGAAGACGGCACACCGAAATACCTGAACTCACCAGAAACGCCTATCTTCCATAAAGGCAAAGAGCTTTACGGCCTTTATGAAGTGCTGCAAGCCTACCGTGAACCGCCGCAAATACTTGTGGTTGAAGGTTACATGGATGTCGTGGCATTAGCGCAATATGGTGTTGATTACTCAGTGGCATCACTGGGCACCTCGACAACCGGTGACCACGTTCAAATGTTGTTCCGCCAAACCAGCACAGTGGTTTGTTGTTACGACGGTGACCGAGCAGGTAAAGAAGCGGCGTGGCGCGCACTCGAAAATGCACTTGAATACCTGAAAACAGGTAACACGCTCAAGTTTCTGTTCTTACCAGACGGTGAAGACCCAGACAGCTATATTAGAGAACACGGTCAGGCTGCTTTCGAACAGCTCGTCCACAATGCGACACCGCTTTCTACTTACTTGTTCGATAATCTTATTGAGATACACAAGTTGAACTTGGGAACAACGGAAGGGAAGTCGGCACTGCGAGCACACGCAAGCGCCTTGATTAACAAAATCCCTGACAGTTATTTCCAAGAACTGCTCGAGAAATTATTGGATGAGCGTACTGGTTTTGATAACCAACTGAGACGAGCTCGTGTTCATACTAAGAACCCGACACCTCAACCGCATAAAGAACTGAAACGCACTCCAATGCGAGAAGTTATCGCTTTGCTTATCCAAAATCCGAGCTATGCTGATATGGTACCGGATTTATCAAGTGTCAAAGGCTTACAGTTGCCTGGACTAAGTTTATTCGTCGAAGTACTTGATAAATGCCACGCGCATCCCCATATCAACACAGGCCAATTATTAGAGCATTGGCGACACAATAAACATGAGGCGCTTCTGTCTCGTCTCGCGAGCTGGGAAATCCCCCTCGACGAAGACAATCAAGAAGACATATTTTTAGACTCATTGGACAATATCCTTGCCCAGTGCGTTGAAAAACAAATTGAAAACCTGCAGGCCAAAGCAAGAAGTGTCGGTTTATCAGCCGAAGAAAAAAGGGAGCTACTAGCTTTAATGCTAGATCTAAAAGCGTAACCCTGTTTGATTAGTCAGCATTTAATAAATTTGTTAACATAATTGGTTTGCATTTGAGAATGCAACGTCCTTCACCAGACCTGAAGTTGGATATCATCTATGGATCAAAATCCGCAGTCACAGCTAAAATTACTTGTTATTAAAGGCAAGGAACAAGGCTATCTGACCTACGCCGAAGTAAACGACCACCTACCTGCAGAAATCGTGGATTCTGAACAGGTAGAAGACATCATTCAAATGATCAATGACATGGGTATCAAGGTAGTAGAAACTGCACCTGACGCTGATGATCTAGCACTTAATGATGACGATGCCAATATAGATGAAGATGCAGCTGAAGCTGCTGCTGCTGCGCTTTCAAGCGTAGAAAGCGAGATTGGCCGTACAACTGACCCAGTTCGTATGTACATGCGTGAAATGGGTACAGTTGAACTACTGACTCGTGAAGGCGAAATCGACATTGCGAAGCGTATTGAAGATGGTATCAATACCGTTCAATTATCTGTAGCTGAGTACCCAGGCACTATTCCATACATCTTGGAACAGTTTGACCACGTACTCGCTGAAGAGATTCGTTTAACAGATCTAATCAATGGCTTTGTTGACCCAGACGACGATGGCACAGCTGCGCCAACGGCGACTCACATCGGTTCAGAACTTGCTAAAACTGATCTAGAAGACGAAGACAAAGAAGAAGCAGAAGACGACGAGGAAGAAGAAGAGGAAGATACAGGTATTGATCCTGAGCTTGCTCTTGAGAAGTTCACAGCACTTCGCACTAGCTACCAAAACCGTCAACTAGCAATCAATGAATACGGCCACGAAAGCCCGAAAGCAACGCTTGCAACAACAATGATGCAAGACGTGTTCAAAGAATTCCGTCTGACGCCAAAACAGTTTGATTACCTAGTAAACGAACTGCGTACTTCAATGGATCGCGTACGTACTCAAGAACGCCTAATCATGCGTCAAACGGTTGAGTACGGCAAAATGCCGAAGAAATCTTTCATTGCTCTATTTACTGGTAATGAATCTAGCGAAGCATGGTTGGACGAAGTTCTTGCTTCAGACAAGCCATACGCAGAAAAGATCAAACGTAACGAACACGACATCCGTCGCTCTATCCAAAAGCTGGATATCATCGAACGTGAAACGTCTCTTACTGTTCAAAGCATTAAAGATATCAGCCGTCGTATGTCTATCGGTGAAGCGAAAGCTCGTCGTGCTAAGAAAGAGATGGTTGAAGCGAACTTACGTCTAGTAATCTCGATTGCTAAGAAGTACACAAACCGTGGTCTACAATTCCTGGATCTAATCCAAGAAGGTAACATCGGTCTGATGAAAGCCGTAGATAAGTTTGAATACCGTCGTGGTTACAAGTTCTCTACGTACGCTACGTGGTGGATCCGTCAAGCAATCACTCGTTCGATTGCCGACCAAGCTCGTACTATCCGTATTCCGGTTCACATGATCGAAACGATCAACAAACTAAACCGTATCTCTCGTCAAATGCTACAAGAGATGGGTCGTGAACCGCTTCCGGAAGAGTTGGCTGAGCGCATGCAAATGCCTGAAGACAAGATCCGTAAAGTACTGAAAATCGCTAAAGAGCCTATCTCAATGGAGACACCAATCGGTGACGACGAAGATTCGCATCTAGGTGATTTCATCGAGGATACAACGCTAGAACTGCCTTTAGACTCTGCAACGGCAACAAGCCTGCGCGGTGCAACTAAAGACGTTCTTGCAGGCCTAACTCCTCGTGAAGCGAAAGTACTGCGTATGCGTTTCGGTATCGACATGAATACTGACCACACTCTTGAAGAGGTTGGTAAGCAGTTCGACGTAACTCGTGAACGTATCCGTCAGATCGAAGCAAAAGCACTGCGTAAACTTCGTCACCCAAGCCGCTCAGAAACTCTGCGTAGCTTCCTAGACGAGTAATTACACGCTTTAGTGTGGTTAGCTTTTAAGCATAAAATAAAAAAGGTGAGCGTTGGCTCACCTTTTTTGTGCCTACGTGATTTAAGTGGCTAAGATGTAAGCGGAATTGCCCCTCATAGTGTCTAGACACCATTGATTGGTTCCCCTATAATCTATGCCCTACGGCCCCTTAGCTCAGTGGTTAGAGCGCACGACTCATAATCGTTCGGTCCCCAGTTCAAATCTGGGAGGGGCCACCAAATTAGGAAAGCCAGAACAGTTCACGCTGCTCTGGCTTTTTGCTTTTCTGAAGCTGTACAACTCACAGCTATGTTTCCTACAAATAACCAATCGTCCACACAATTCCAATTCCCTCTATGTGACTAAATATACTTTTCTTTTATAAAAAAATCGGCAATATGAGAGTACGTAAATAATTCAATAGTTCAGGGAAGACTCATGAAAGACGAAACGCTCTCGATTCACTTCGGCTACGACACTGATCCAACAACCAAATCGGTTGCGACCCCTATTTACCAAACCGTTGCTTACGAATTCGATGACGCACAACACGGCGCCGACCTCTTCAATCTTGCGGTTCCCGGTAATATCTACACTCGCATAATGAACCCAACCAATGATGTATTAGAAAAGCGTATGGCGGCCTTAGAGGGTGGTATTGCTGGCTTAGTGGTGAGTGCAGGCAGCGCGGCGATCAACTATGCCATTCAAACGTTGGCACAAATCGGTGACAACATCGTTTCAACGCCTCAGCTTTACGGCGGTACTTACACTCTATTTGCTCACATGCTGCCAAATCAAGGGATAGAAGTTCGCTTTGCCAAAGACGACAAACCAGAAAGCTTAGCGGCACTGATTGATGAAAAAACCAAGGCGGTTTACTGCGAAAGTATCGGCAACCCAGCAGGTAATATCATCGACTTAGAACGTGTTGCCGAACTTGCTCACGCAAAAGGTGTGCCTGTGATTGTCGATAACACGGTAGCAACACCTGTACTGTGTAAACCTATCGATTTTGGTGCTGATATTGTGGTGCACTCGCTAACTAAATACGTTGGTGGTCACGGAACAACACTCGGTGGCGTAATTGTCGATTCAGGAAAATTCCCATGGGCAGAGCATAAAGATCGCTTCCCAGTTTTTAATCAGCCAGAGCCTTCTTACCACGGTGTGGTGTACACCGAGGCTTTTGGTGACGCCGCGTTTATTGGACGTGCTCGAACCGTTCCACTGCGTAATACGGGTGCAGCACTGTCGCCAATGAATGCCTTCATGCTAATGCAAGGTCTAGAAACTTTATCGCTACGCATGGAGCGACATACAGAGAATGCACTGAAAGTAGCTGAGTACCTTCAGCAACATGAGAAAGTGAGTTGGGTGAGCTACGCTGGTTTACCAACGTCTGAGTTCTATCCGCTTGCAGAAAAATACATGCAAGGTAAGCCATCGGCCATTTTATCTTTTGGCTTGAAAGATGGTTATGAAGCAGGTGTTCGTTTCTATGATGCGCTACAAATCTTCAAGCGCTTGGTGAACATCGGTGATGCTAAGTCTCTCGCTTGTCACCCTGCCTCTACAACACACCGCCAATTGAGCGAAGCAGAACAAAAACAAGCGGGTGTATCACCAGAGATGATCCGCCTCTCAGTAGGCATTGAGCATATTGAAGATATCTTAGCTGACCTAGAGCAAGCACTTAGCGCTTAATGACGCTACAGTTAGCTCTAACACTGATCGTTAACTAACAGACACAAAAAAGCCCATCACAGGATGGGCTTCTTATTATCTAATTTTTCTTAGATAAGCTGACAATTACTCAACAGTAACCGCTTTCGCTAGGTTACGAGGTTGGTCAACGTCGGTACCTTTGATTAGCGCGACATGGTAAGACAACAGCTGCATCGGTACTGTGTAGTAGATAGGCGCTGTTACTTCACTTACGTGAGGCATCTTGATGATCTTCATGTTCTCATCGCTTTCAAAGCCCGCATCTTCATCAGCGAATACGTAAAGTAGACCACCACGAGCACGCACTTCTTCAACGTTTGATTTCAGCTTCTCTAACAAGTCGTTGCTTGGTGCAATAACGACTACAGGCATGTCTGCATCGATAAGAGCCAAAGGACCGTGCTTAAGCTCACCAGCAGCGTAGGCTTCTGCGTGAATGTAAGAGATCTCTTTCAATTTAAGAGACGCTTCCATCGCGATAGGATAAAACTCACCACGACCGAGGAACAGTGTGTGGTGCTTATCTGCAAAATCAGGTGCTAGCGCTTCGATCTCTTTATCAAATGCCAATGCTTTTTCAATATCAGCAGGCAGTTGGTGTAGCGCTTGAACGATTTCAGCTTCTTTCTCTTCATTGACACGACCTTGTAGACGACCAATTGACGTTACCATCATCAGCATAGCCGCTAGCTGTGTCGTGAAGGCTTTAGTTGAAGCAACGCCGATCTCAGTTCCTGCGCGAGTCATGAAGGCAAAATCAGATTCACGAACTAGCGAAGAACCCGCAACGTTACAGATAGTCATTGCCGACATGTAACCTTTTTCTTTTGCAAGACGAAGTGCAGCAAGCGTATCCGCCGTTTCACCAGACTGAGACAGAGTCACCAATAGGCTGTTCGGGCGAACAACGAAATCACGGTAACGGAATTCAGAGGCAATCTCTACGTCACAGCTTACGCCTGCTAGAGACTCAAACCAGTAACGAGCTGCCATGCCTGAGTTGTAAGACGTACCACATGCGATGATCTGCACGTGTTCTACCTTGCTTAGGATCTCTTCCGCTTTAACACCGATTGCATTAGTGATTACAGAAGTGTCAGAGATACGACCTTCCATTGTGTTGATCAGCGCTGTTGGCTGCTCAAAAATCTCTTTCTGCATGAAGTGACGGTATTGACCTTTATCACCAGCATCGTGTTCTGCGTTTGATTCAACGATTTCACGCTCTACACGCTCGCCCGCTACATCAAATACTGTTACATCACGACGAGTCACCTCAGCAACATCACCCTCTTCTAAGTACATGAAGCGACGAGTTACGCTTAATAGCGCTAGTTGGTCAGAAGCAAGGAAGTTCTCGCCCACACCAAAACCGATAACGATTGGGCTACCAGAACGAGCAACAACGATACGGCTAGGATCTTTACGATCAACCGCCACTGTGCCGTATGCACCGTCTAATTGTTTTGCTGTTTTTTGCAGAGCTTCAACCAAAGAAGCTGACGTGCGAAGTTCCCACTCAACAAGATGAGCGATAACTTCAGTATCCGTTTGTGAAGTAAACACATAACCACGCTCTTGAAGAAGAGCACGCAGTGCTTCGTGGTTTTCGATAATACCATTGTGTACAACAGCAATATCACCAGACATGTGTGGGTGTGCGTTTGCTTCAGAAGGCTCACCGTGTGTCGCCCAACGTGTATGAGCGATACCAGTACCGCCAATAACATGTTGTTGATCGACTGCGTCTGCTAGCTCTTGTACTTTACCAAGGCGGCGTACACGAGTTAGGTTAGATTCGCTATCAACTACAGCGACACCCGCTGAATCGTAGCCTCGGTATTCTAGGCGGCGAAGGCCTTCTACTAAAATTTCGGCTACATCACGCTGTGCTACTGCACCAACAATTCCACACATAGTTTCACTCCATCAATTTCGTTTTATTCCTATTGGCAGCAAGCAAAGGCCAGATCTTTATCAAGATCAATTATAGGAAGGTAAATGCATAATACTTAAATTTGTTTTTACGCTGGATCAGTCAAGATCACACGAACATCATGTGATTCGATACTTGCTTTGGATTCTTCGCCTAAGTCTGTATCGGTAATTAAGATGTCAATGTGCTCCCATGCCAGCTCTAAGTTCGGGATCTTTCGTCCCACCTTTTCCGACTCAACCATCACGATCACTTCTCGTGACACTTCAGCCATTACTTTACTTAGACCAACCAATTCATTGAACGTGGTTGTGCCTCTATCAAGGTCGATACCATCAGCCCCAATAAATAGTTGATCAAAATCGTAAGCACGAAGTACTGACTCTGCGACTTTGCCTTGGAAAGAATCCGAATGGGTATCCCAAGTGCCGCCGGTCATTAGCAGTGTTGGTTCGCTTTCCAACTCATTAAGTGCATTAGCAACGTGCAATGAGTTGGTCATCACAACCAAACCACGCTTGCTATTGAGCTGCTGAATTAGCGCCCCTGTCGTGCTACCGCTATCGATCACAATGCGATTATGGTCGCGAATTAAATCTGCCGCGGCTTTCGCTAATGAAATCTTTCGAGTCGAAACTTGTGGACCCAGCTCTTCGTTCACAACCTCTTTCGGTAATGAAATCGCACCACCATAACGGCGCAAAAGCTGACCGTTTTTCTCTAAAGACGCCAAGTCCTTTCTAATCGTGACCTCTGAGGTTTCGAACTTAGCGGATAATTCATCAACACTAACCTCCCCTTTTTCATTCACTAGGTTAGAAATTGCATGTCTTCTGAGCTGAGTATTTCGTTTCGACATTTAAAAAAGGCCATTAAGTTTCGATGTGAAACACATTATAGTTACAACGAAACTATTTAGTCCATTTATTTTGATCCAAAAAATTAATAAATAGCGATAAAACCTTGTCCTAAGACAATTGTTAAGCAGTGATATTGAACTCATTAGGTGGTAGAATCCGCACCCGAAAAGAAAAAAAATTACAAAACTGACTGTTATTTCTTTGCAACTTACCGCCTATATAGTGGGGTAAGTCACAGAAAACCGATATTGAATCAAAATCTTTTGGTCATAAAATGACTAAAATTGATGAAAGACTTACAACTCTGAAGGACATATTGGAAGTCCCGCGCTTTTACACAACAGGCACAAAATGTTGATGTAGCGGACCAATCTTCAGAACTTTAATAAATTTCAAATTGTAACAATACTTACCGGAGAGTACCTTCCATGAAAAAGACCAAAATCGTATGTACGATTGGCCCTAAAACTGAATCTGTAGAGAAGCTAACTGAACTAGTAGATGCTGGCATGAACGTTATGCGTCTTAACTTCTCTCACGGTGATTTCGCAGAGCACGGCACTCGTATCGCGAACTTCCGTAAAGTAATGGAAAATAATGGTGAGCAACTTGCGATCCTTCTAGATACTAAAGGTCCAGAAATCCGTACTATCAAACTTGAAGATGGTAATGACGTAGATCTAGTAGCTGGTCAAGAGTTCACTTTCACAACTGACGCAACAGTTGTTGGTAACAAAGACGTAGTAGCAGTAACTTACCTAGGTTTCGCTAAGGACCTAACAGCAGGTAACACTATCCTTGTTGATGATGGCCTAATCGAAATGGAAGTTATCGCAACAACAGAAACTGAAGTTAAGTGTAAAGTTCTTAACAACGGTGCTCTAGGCGAAAACAAAGGTGTTAACCTGCCTGGCGTTTCTGTTCAACTTCCAGCTCTTTCTGAGAAAGACAAAGCTGACCTTAAGTTTGGTTGCGAGCAAGGCGTTGATTTCGTAGCTGCTTCTTTCATTCGTAAAGAAGAAGACGTTAAAGAAATCCGTGAGCTTCTAAACGCTAACGGCGGCGAGAACATCCACATCATTTCTAAGATTGAAAACCAAGAAGGTGTAGATAACTTCGATTCAATCCTTGAAGCTTCTGACGGCATCATGGTTGCTCGTGGTGACCTAGGTGTTGAAATCCCAGCTGAAGAAGTAATCTTCGCTCAGAAGATGATGATCGAGAAGTGTAACCGCGCACGTAAGATGGTTATCACTGCAACTCAAATGCTTGACTCTATGATCAGCAACCCACGTCCAACTCGTGCAGAAGCGGGTGACGTTGCGAACGCAATCATGGATGGTACTGATGCAGTAATGCTTTCTGGTGAAACTGCTAAAGGTAAGTACCCAGTTGAAGCTGTTACTATCATGGCTCAAATCGCGAACCGTACTGATTCAGCTCTTAAAGCTGAGCTAGGTTCTCGTCTAGACAGCCCACGTCTACGCATCACTGAAGCAGTATGTAAAGGCGCTGTAGACACAGCAGAGAAGCTAGCTGCTCCTCTAATCGTTGTTGCAACTGAAGGCGGTAAGTCTGCACGTTCAGTACGTAAGTACTTCCCAACTGCAAACATCCTTGCTTTAACAACTAACGAAAAGACAGCTGCACAGCTAGTTCTTACTAAAGGTGTTAAGCCAGTTCTTGTTGACTCTATCGAGAACACAGACGCGTTCTACATCAACGGTAAAGAAATCGCTCTACAATCTGGCCTAGGTAACAAAGGCGACATCGTAGTTATGGTTTCTGGTGCTCTAGTCGCTTCTGGTACTACAAACACAGCATCTGTTCACGTTCTATAAGAATGAACCGATTCGCATAAAATATAAAAGAGGGCTTCGGCCCTCTTTTTTTATGAAACAAAATCTTGCCTAACTTTTCAGTACGCTGTATTATCAATCACATTAGAACTACGTACTGTTAAACTCCAATAAACTCTTCCTAAGAAACGGATTAGCAGACTAGAAATCAAATATACGTGAGGTTTGTAATGTCTAGTCCTACGCTTACTGACAAAGTATCAAAGATGATTCGCCAAGATATTCTCAATGGTGAATTAACCCCAGGTAAAAAACTCGTTGTCGCTGATCTCAAAGCACGATACAACGTCGGCGCATCTCCAATTCGCGAAGCCTTAGTGCAGCTATCTTGGAGTAAATACGTAAAGCTAGAGCCACAAAAAGGCTGCTGGGTATCACCGGTATCAAAGAAAGAACTCAATGACCTATATGAAAGCCTTCGTGTTGTCTCTTCTGTTCTGCTTAAAAAGGCAATTTCAGCAGGCGATGAAAGCTGGGAACTGGAAGTATTAACCTCCTACCACAAGCTATCACGCATACAATATGTCTCAGAAGAGTTTGATTGTGTTGAGTGGGAAGAACGTCACCAGCAGTTTCATGCAGCGTTACTTGAAGGCGCAGACTCAGAGAACATGTTTAAGTTCTTTGATGATCTTATCAATCAAGTAAAACGCTACCGCTTCCTAGCGATGTCAGCGAAAAGCGCATCTGATGATCTGTTCAATATTGATGAGCATGAAATGATCATGAAGCTGGTACTTGCTAAAAATGTCGATCAAGCGACAGAACTATTGGATCAACACCTGTTAAGTTCAATGAAGCGAATTGAAGAAGTTATCGAAGCCGCATAATGTCAAGATAGATTCTAACCACATAAAAACGGAGCCTAATAGCTCCGTTTTTTATTTCCAGCATTACGGCTGAACTACCACCCAAAAAATTCTTTGTGATGAGTATTGAGTAGCACAACCATAGGTAAAAAATACAATGCACTCAGTTGAAAGCCAAGAACGGCTAATGTACCTATGGTTAACCTCACTAAAAAATCGACAAACATACCACGCCTCTTTCAATCAGACTGTATGATCCCTAAACCCTTGCTTCAGCGAACCTAATTCAACTAATGCCTTTCAAGACTTTGATAGGGTTAGCTAACCAGTTGAATTAAGTTAACGGTGCCATCCTTTTACATCTGGCAAACACTCTATTAATTGCATCTTTTATCATGAGATGACATGAAGCAAGACTGTTTGATTATTGTTCAGTTTAGCTCAAATCACCGCGAGTATTAGACTTTAGTCTAATCATATAAACTTTGTGATTTAAGTCTCTCAAAAATGAGATTCCCAATAAATATGGATGCATGGCACTGGAGGGGATCAAGCACAGTAAATAACAGGGCACTCTATAAAAAGCGCAATAGCGCCCTAATGGAGAGCTACAAAGAAATGAATGGCAATAAGAAAGTATGGACAAACGATGCTTACTTCCAGAAAGCAAAACGGCCCAAATTAAGGGCCGTTCGTATCAGTAAAATCGCTATTTTTTTCAAACGATTAAATGCTCAGTTTTAGCTTAAAAGTAGCTTTAAATCTTTCTTCGTTAGGCTTTCAACGCTCGTTCACCACGTGCGATGCCAACAACCCCACTTCGAGCCACTTCAAGTACTTCCGTTACTTCAGACAATGCCTGAATGAAAGCATCCAGCTTCTCGCTAGTGCCGGCCATTTGAACCGTATATTGCGAAGCCGTCACATCAACGATTTGACCACGGAATATATCCGCTGTGCGTTTCACTTCAGCGCGAGCAAAGCCGCTAGCGCGTACTTTTACCATCAGAAGTTCACGCTCGATATGCTCAAGCTCAGACACTTCTTGTACCTTAAGTACGTCGATTAACTTGTGTAGCTGTTTTTGGATCTGCTCAAGCTGCATTTCGCTTGAGTTAGTGGTGACATTCAGACGAGAAAGCGTTGGATCATCCGTAGGGGATACATTCAAAGACTCGATGTTGTAGCCACGCTGAGAAAACAAGCCAACCACACGAGATAGTGCACCTGGTTGGTTTTCCATTAATAGTGAAAGGATGTGTCTCATATTATGTTCTCTCCGTTTTGCTTAGCCACATGTTATCCATACCCTCGCCTTTGATCTGCATTGGGTATACGTGCTCGGTGTCATCCACACTAATATCGACAAATACCAAACGGTCTTTCATCGCCAGTGCTTTTTCCAAACCTGATTCCAATTCATCCGGAGATGAAATACGCATGCCAACGTGGCCATAAGCCTCAGCGATAGCAGCAAAATCAGGAACAGAGTCCATATATGAATTAGAGTAACGACCTTGATAAACAATGTCTTGCCACTGTTTTACCATGCCTAAGAAACGGTTGTTAAGGTTAATAATCTTAACGGGAATATTGTATTGCAGCGCAGTCGACAGCTCTTGGATATTCATTTGAATACTGCCGTCACCAGTAACAATCACAACTTCTTCATCAGGTTTCGCAAACTTAACGCCCATACCAGCAGGTAGGCCAAAGCCCATCGTGCCTAGACCACCAGAGTTAATCCA
This sequence comes from Vibrio sp. 1F253, assembly GCF_041439295.1. Lineage (NCBI taxonomy): Bacteria > Pseudomonadati > Pseudomonadota > Gammaproteobacteria > Vibrionales > Vibrionaceae > Vibrio > Vibrio sp. 1F253. The sequence goes on from NZ_JBGONU010000003.1 coordinate 118,415, forward strand.
ACGGCGTGGCTTGTCAAACGGGTAGTACAAAGCAGCAAACATTTGGTGTTGACCGACATCAGAAGCAACATAGGCATCGCCATTGGTTACTTTATGCAGTGTTTCAATAACTTGTTGTGGCTTAATTCGACCCGACGTTTTGTCATACGCTAAGCAGTCACGTTCTTGCCACTGTTTAATTTCACTCCACCAGCTTTCCATCGCTTCTGCATCGTTAGTTCCACCTTGCTCAATAAGCAGGTTAACCATGCTTTCTAGTACTTTTTCCGCTGAACCTACAATCGGAAGATCCACTTTAACGTTCTTAGAGATCGAAGATGGATCGATATCAATGTGCATGATCTTCGCCTCAGGACAGTATTTATCTAGGTTATTGGTCGTTCGATCATCGAAACGTACGCCAATACCAAAGATCAAGTCCGCATTGTGCATCGCCATATTGGCTTCATACAAACCATGCATGCCCAACATACCCAAAGAATTCTTATGAGTACCAGGGAAAGCGCCAAGCCCCATTAGGGTACTTACCACGGGTAAATTCAGTGCCTCTGCTAATTTTAACAGCGGCTTATCTGCCTCAGAAATAACCGCACCACCACCGACATAAAGTACCGGTTTCTTCGCTTCAAGAAGGGCTTTTAGCGCCTTTTTGATCTGACCTTTATGACCCGTAACCGTTGGGTTATATGAACGCATTTTGATCGTTTCTGGGTATTCATAAGGAAGCTTAATTTGTGGGTTTAAAATGTCTTTTGGCAGGTCAATAACCACAGGACCTGGACGTCCTGTCGTTGCAATATAGAATGCTTTTTTAACGACTTCAGGGATATCTTCCGCTTTCTTAACGAGGAAGCTGTGTTTAACGATCGGGCGTGATACACCAACGATGTCACACTCTTGGAAGGCGTCGTTACCAATAAGGTTATTTGGTACGTTACCAGAAATAACAATCATTGGGATTGAGTCCATGTAGGCTGTTGCAATACCAGTAACGGTATTGGTCGCACCTGGACCAGAACACACAAGTACTACACCCGGCTTACCGGTAGAACGAGTATAGCCATCTGCCATGTGGGTAGCGGCTTGTTCGTGTCGTACTAATACGTGTTTAATTTCAGCAGTTTTAGCATGCAGCGCATCGTAGATATCAAGTACAGAACCACCTGGATAACCAAAGATTTGTTCTACACCCTCTTCAATTAGAGACTGCACCACCATCTCAGCGCCGGATAACATTTCAGCGCCGGATGACATAGCTGTTTCAGGTTTTGTTGTCATATTGCTCTCCTCACCAGTTTCCAATCACATTTGGTGAACATGTTGGGCTGGTTTTTCATAGTCTAGGGCTTATTCGTAGCCTAATTCGAAATACTTCCACTTTTTCGGCTATGGCTGTCTGTAGTGATAACAACAAACAGTAATACGAAACAACTTTAACGCTTTATTATCATCTGGTCTAACGCCTGTTATTCGGCAACTGTGCCAAAAAACCAACTATTAGCTCAAAGCATCAAATAAAACCCAATACAGGCTTTTGCACTAGGCTTAAACACTGCTTACTTGATAAAAAAAAGCACTTAATATTTCAACAGATCGCTATTTATCGATAAACAGCGAGCTTGTTGGTGTGCGCTTTCGCACATTGTGCTGTGTCATTAGAACAAAAAAATCCCCCTAAAAATGCAATCACATTCGTAGGGGGATTTTTAAACAACTGAAAATTTATCTAAACAGAAAACTACTTATCTTTAGGCTTTTCGTTGTACATTTCTTCGATTTCGTCTTGATACTTATCGTTAATAACCTTACGACGCAGTTTCTGGGTCGGTGTTAGCTCACCATCATCCATAGAAAATGCTTTTGGCAGCAACTTGAACTTCTTCACTTGCTCAAACTTCGCTAGCTCTTGTTGTAAGTCATTCACACGTTTCTCTAGCATTTCTACTATTTGGTGATTTTTAACAAGTTCCACACGGTCATGATATTTGATATTAAGCTCTTTGGCATACTCTTCTAGCGAGTCATAACAAGGAACAATCAGTGCAGAAACGAATTTGCGCGTATCAGCGATAACAGCAATCTGCTCGATAAAGTGATCTTTACCAATTGCGCCTTCAACCACTTGCGGTGCAATGTACTTACCGCCAGAAGTCTTCATTAATTCTTTGATGCGATCAGTAATGAATAGATTACCATTTTCATCAAAATGACCCGCATCACCCGTTTTCAGGAAACCATGCTCGTCAAATGTCTTAGCTGTCTCTTCTGGCATCTTGTAGTAGCCACGCATCACCATTGGGCCACGAACAAGGATCTCATCCTTAGCGCCAATTTTCACTTCAGCGCCCGGCATCGACATACCGATCGAATCAGGGTTAAAACAACGGTCATCCCAGCACGATACTGTTGCCGTGGTTTCTGTCATGCCGTAGCCAAGTTTTACATTGATACCAATCGCGTGGAAGAAGCGACCAATGGTTTCATCAAGCTTCGCGCCACCACATGGCATGAAGTTGATGTTACCACCTAACAGAGCTCGCAGTTTAGATAACACAAGCTTGTCAGCAAGCGCATGGCTCTTCTTCAGCATGAATGATGGTGTACGACCTTCTTGATGACAAACAGAAAGCTTCGCGCCCATGTTCACCGCCCAAGTAAAGAGTACTTTACGAATAAACGGTGCTTTAGATACCTTCTCGTGAATCGCTGAGAAAATCTTCTCGTAGAAGCGAGGAACAGCAGACATAACCGTTGGTTTAACATCACTCAGTGCGTCACGAACTTGCATGGTGTCTTGCAAATAGCAGTTGGTTGCGCCTTTATAAAGGACATAGAAAGTCCAAGCGCGTTCAAATACATGTGATAGAGGTAAGAAACACAATGAGACGTCGTCTTTGCTTAAGCTGAGACGCTCATCATGGCCTTTTAGTTGATAGCCAACATTAGTGTAATCAAGCATTACACCTTTAGGCTGGCCCGTTGTACCAGAGGTATAGATAAGCGTCAGTAAGTCATCCATGCTGGCATCCGCAAGACGAACATCAAGCTCAGCTCGCTGATCTTCAACACCACGAGCCATGAACTCTTTCCAAGAGACGGCAAAGCGATGTCCTTGCAGATCGATATCATCAGACATCGCCACAACAACTTCTAGCTGTTCACACTCTTCAAAAAGGCTAACCGCCGCATCGAATTGAGCTTGCTCACCAACGAATAAGATCTTCACATCCGCATTTTGGATAATGTAAGAAGACTGTGCCGCTGTGTTGGTTGGGTAGATTGGTACCGTTACAAGGCGCGCTTGTAAGGATGCGAAGTCAGCCACAGTCCACTGAGGCATATTGTTCGAGAAGATACCGATCTTATCCTGAACTCTCAATCCTTGAGCCAATAGCGCTAATGAAAGCGTATCGATTTGTTGTCCAAATTGTTCCCAGCTAATACCTTGCCATACATTGTCTACTTTGTGCTTCAAAGCTGTACGGTTGCCGCCTTGGGCAATTTGGTCACGAAGTCTTTTTACGATATGAAAATCTAAATTGGCCATCTCTTTACCTTTGGCTTACACCTGTAAGCTTTTTTGAGCGCACAAGTGTACCTCTGATCATGGAAAAGGCAACTGATGAAGCTCAAAGTTATAAGTAATAGTACGTCTCACGCTAAGTTTTCTATCAACAAAAATAGCAGGTACAAAAAAACCCTAAGCTAGACTCCTAGCTTAGGGCTTATAAATCATAGAAATTAGTGTCTAGTTAAGCGCCACTACTTCGCCACAGATCATCATTAACTGATCTCGTAACCAGATGTGTCCTTTGTCCTTTTCACTTGATTCGTGCCAGCTAAGGAAGCCAGAAATCGCCGCATTATCGAATGGGAAATCTAGAATCTGAAGCTGATCTTTGTTTGCTGCATGTTCTACCATCCAACGAGGAGCTATCGTCACAAGTTCAGATTGACCAACAACGTAAAGTACGTTGCTTAAGCTCGTACCTTCGTAGAAAGGTGTGCAATCGAGGTCACGGTAAGCTTGCTCAGAGAAGCTACGTTGACCGTGAATGCGAGACAGTTTAGCGTGCTTTTCGTTAAGTAACTCTGCCGCTGAAACTTCACCGTTGATGCGTGGGTGAGAAGCAGAAGCGACCACAACCAATTCATCTTGGAAGATTTCAGTGCTTGAGAAACCTTGCTCATCAAAACGCGAGTAATCAATAACGAAGTCAATTTCTTGGTAACGCATGCGCTCAGAAAGTTGACGGTCAAATTCCGCATCCATGTGCAGATTAACGCTAGGTGCTTGGTCGTTGATTGTCGACATAATCTTAGGTGCAAAACGCATGTCGCAAGGGCTACAAATTGCAAGTTTGAACAAACGAGAAGACGACTCTGGTGAGAATACAGAACTTGGCAATTCGTTGCGTACTAACTGCAGCGCTTGGCGGATTGGGCCAAACAACTGACGAGCACGTTGAGTCGGTTGAATACCACGACCTTGACGCATGAATAGCTCGTCGTTGAACATTACTTTCAAACGAGCAACAGCATTACTTACCGCTGGCTGAGACATGCCCAGATTATGAGCTGCACGTGTAATATTTTGCTCTTGCATAACTGCATCAAATACAGTCAAAAGATTTAAGTCGACTCCACGAAGTGTGCTTTCCATTCTGTAGCTTGCAATTGCACTCATTGCGTCTTTTTTCTCTAACATTCAAGTTGCCTCTTGTCGGTTCGACAGGGTTAAATTGGTAATGGTGTGGGAATAGATAATCACTAATTCTTATATTTATCAGACCGATGTTTTTCGGATTGCCATTACTATTAACCAATAAATCTCGAGCTACCAACAAGATTGATAAAGAATAATTTAATTTTACCTTAATGATTAAACAACACCTAAAAATCAGTTGCTTATGGAGTTATAAAAAAACATAAAATGCGTCACTTATGAATTTCATTTCGACTTATTTAGCTGTTCTATCGTTTTGGTTACATTTGTTACAAATTATTGAACTCGTGAATCGTTCAGCTAGGCAATTCAGAAATAACACTTATGGGTTAAGTGAGCGATGCATAACTAGGAAAATCCACCTTATCCCAAAGTTGCTTTCTCAAGTCATCTTGGTTGGACCATTTGCCCGCCAAAACCCACTCAACAAGTGCACTTGCCACGTCAGGGTAAGTGACCCTTTCAGCCTGCTTTTCACCGAGCCAACTACGCAAGATAGCCGCGTCTAAAAAACTCATGGTTTGAGCCAACCCGAGCGCTTCAAGCGTCGCCACATTACTTTGTTGTTCGAACTGTCCCTCAAGAGGCTTAAGAAGCAACTTCTTACCTAAAGTTAAGGCTTCAGATGGCAATTCAAAACCGCCGTTGGCCACCACACCAGAGCACTGATTGAGATCGAATTGGAAGCCGGCATGACTGAGTGGTTTGAACTCTATATTTTCGACTCGGCTATACTCAATCACATTCGGGTGATAACAGACAAAGTGATGAGAAACAAACTTCATCAACAACTCAGAGATCGCATCAAGATCCTCAAATGGTAGATAAACCAAGGTGAAGTCTTGTGTTGCTTTCGCTCGCTCATCACACGCTGGCGTGTGAACGATAGGTGGCAATATTGGCTGTTCAAAGTGATACCAGTGCAACCCAATGGCATGCTCTGTTGGTGCAAAATGCTGAATAACGGAATGTTCAATCCAGTTGCCCCCTTCTTTAGGCACATCGTAACGGAACGCATTTTGGTGGCTTATCCCAATACATGGCACACCTTTCCTCTTAGCCGCCCATGCCGTCACAGGTTCAAAATCATTAAGCACTAAGTCATAAGGCGCAAGATCGATCTGGTTAACCTCGCGGAGAAATCGCCAGATGTTGTTCTTGATGAATGTCTTGCCGTATTTAACCTTCCCCTGCTCGCTGTAAAAAGTTAAACCGCTGCGGGTCTGATAGTTGCCAAACGCTTCCATCGAAAAGAATTTACTCTCGTCTCGCCCAGAGAACAGAAAGTCGACATCAATATTTTGCTGACGAAAAGCGACGGCCATTGCTCTCGCTCTAGCGATGTGCCCATTTACAGTGCCCTGTACGCCATATAAAATTTTCATTCAGGTTCCTTGAAGATGAATAATTCGAGCTCTGCTGTCTTTGCCTGTGTCTTTTTAATATGAACAACAGAACAAACAGCCATACGACTAAGCGCTATAAAATGAAGTAAATGGCTAGGCTTGTGCACGCTATACCTAGCGCTGCGCCAATCAGTACGTCCGTTAAAAAGTGCACACCGAGTAGGATTCGAGAGCCTGCAATCGCTGTCGCCCAAATCAAGCTAAAGAGATAGAGACTTGGATAAAAATGTCCGATTAGAGTCGCCATAACAAATGCAGCAGCGGAGTGCCCAGATGGCAGGCTGTATTTATCTGACGGCACAATGTGAGAGTGAAGTAATGAAGAGAATTCAGCGGGTCTGCGGCGCTTTAGGGTGTTTTTGGCTACCCAATAAATCGGTAGCTCTATCGCAAAAGCGGCTAGACCAACCATTAAAAATTCACGACCTGTGTAGCCATCAGCTAACAGCGCAATCAGAGCGATCAACACATATAGATGACCATCCCCGGTATGAGACACCGCTTTACTCAATGTTGCATGTTGCCCGCTATAACGGTTCTTCAAACAGAAAACAGAAAATGCCACATCCCAGCGGACAACAGGTTCGATAGTACGCATACGATCTCCTTAACAATCCTTATTCAGTTAAGGCTCAAGGTATGCCCCTGAAATGACAGTTAAGTGACGTTTTGAATGAACTAAAATGAATTTTGAAGCGAATTAACCGCTTTCACTAAGTAAGCTAATAGGAGCCTAGAAGCAGCCGATAAAAATAAAGCGACACAAGGCCGCTTTATTCTTCTATGTTTTTGCTTCTTTATATAAGCAAACAAACGCTACTTCTATCGTGCTAATGGTTATAGCGTTCGCTAATGATAGTAGTGCTGACTAATGATAATAGCGCTAAAGGCTATAGCGCTAATGGCTCATGCTTTTTCACCAACCCAAAATCCGCCAATATGGCGTAGGCAGCAGGGATCATAAACAACACCAGTAAGGTTGAAGCAAATATGCCAAACACAATTGAAATAACCAGAGGCTGGATAACCTGAGCCTGCAAGCTGGTTTCCGTCAACAGCGGTAGCAAACCTGCTGCGGTCGTCATTGATGTCAAAAATACCGCACGGAAACGCTCGCGACTGGCCTTCACCACCGAGTCATGAACGCTATCTCCCTCATCAACATGGTGACGAATGTATTGCACTAACAAGATGGAATCATTGACCACGATCCCGGCAAGCGACACAAAGCCCATCATGCTTGGCATACTCAAAGCGTGCCCAAGTATCCAGTGACCAACCACTACCCCAATGAAGGCTAGTGGAATCGCCAACATGACGACCACAGGTTCTAAGTAACTTCTGAACTGATAACTTAGAATCGCAAATACGCCGAATAAGCCGAGCAAGAACCCTTTGCCCATTGAGGCTCCGGTCTTCGCGGCATCTTTGGCTTCACCTTCAAAATCAAAACGTAAACCCGGGTACTTCTGAATAAGTTTGGCGGCTTCATCTTTTTGGAACTGAGCCAGAATCGCGGATGAACTCGCTTTCTTATTATCAATATCACCAAAGATACTGATGGTTCTCAGCCCATCAATACGTTGAATTCGCACGTAGTTACGCTGGAAATCTAACGTTGCCAATGTAGCTAGCGGGATTTGGCTGCCATCTGCAGTGATGATTGGGAAGTTAGCCAGTTGCTGTAAATCACCCGCTTGTTCTTTATCAAGGCGTACCTCAATCGAAATGTTCTCAACCCCAATTTGGATTTCATCCGCAGTCTGACCAAAGAAGGCCGCACGCAATTGGGAAGCAATCATCTGCCCATTCACATTGTAGGTTTCCGCACCTGGGCGAAGTTTAACTAAGATCTCTTCCTTACCCATGCGCATGTCATCAAGAACACCATGCACACCATGCACACCATCAAACTGATTAAGGTACTCCTGAATATCCAAAGAAGCCGATTTCAATGCAGCAAGATCATCATGTTTGGCGCGGAGCTCGATAGCACGACCACCCGGCCCCATCGTCGGTTGTTTGAAAACCAGCGAGATAGGGTCCGCCAAATCGCCGATGTCTTCCCGCCATGCATCAATGAAATCATCGATCACCGTGTTGCGACTTTCTGCACCTCGTAAGTCTAAGCGCACGGTAGCTAAGTGTGGCCCTGATTCATTGGCATCCGCGTTTGCATTGAATTGGCTGGTGATATGCTCAACCAATCTATTACCGTCCTCGACGTCTTCACTCCACTGCTCATTCAAACGTTCAGCAGATGCGACTATTTTATCGACCACTTTCTCGGTTTGAGACAGTGATGCGCCCGGTGGAAGAATGATGCGAGCCTCGGCAATATCACCATCCAACTCAGGAAATGGTTGGAATTTGACAACACCACCAGCAATCAAGGCTACCGAAAGCAACAGCAGGGTCAGCACTCCGCCCATAAAGGCATAGCGGAATGTCACCACTTTCTCAACCATGTTCATCAAAGTGGTATTACGAAAGTTCTCAAACTTCTCTAACAACACAACTTTGAAGCGCAGCGCTGGCTTGTCATTCTTTTCTTTGTGTAATGAATGAGACAAGTGATTAGGCAAAATCAGGAAGGCTTCAATCAAGCTCAACGACAGCACTAATATCAATACTTGAGGAACAGCCTTAAGCACCGCGCCCATCTCTCCATCGAGAAACAGCAAGCTACCGAAAATACACACCGTAGTTAAGAAAGAAGATAACACTCCGGGAAGCACTTTCTTAACGCCGTTGTACACCGCATCATCAACGTTTTGCCCCCGATCTAAATGGGACGCTATCGATTCGGCTATCACGATGGCGTCATCCATCATGATACCAATCGCCATTAGCAAGCCAACCAATGACATGATGTTAATCGATAAACCAAGGTTAGCCATCAAGAACAAACCACCAAGGAAGGCTACCGGCAGGCCAGCAGCTACCCAGAATGAATAACGCAAACTGAAGAACAACCACATGGTGGCAAATACCAGAACAATACCTTGCCAGCCATTGCGCACCATCATGGTTAAGCGATCCCAAAGTACCGACGAGAGATCGTTGGTCATTTGTAGCGTCACGCCATCAGGGGCAATCGCGCTCTGATCTTCAACGAAACGCGTCACGTTCTCTTTGATTCGTAACGCATCATCTTCTTTGTTTTTACTGATTTTCAACAGAGCCGATGGCTTTCCATCAAACAACACCTTCTGTTCATCAAGCTCAAAGCGGTCGGTTATTTTTGCAATGTCTCTCAGACGGATCACTGATCCATTAGGCGCAGAGCCAACCACGATACTTTCCAGCTCAACCGGTGTAATTCGTCTTTCATCAAAACGAATCAGAAAATTCTTGTCTGGTGTTTCAACGTTACCGCTTGGCAGTTTTACATTCTGACGGCCAATCTGGTCTGCGATATCACCGACACTCAAACCCAGCTGGCGAATCGCTTGAGTATCCAGTTCAACGCGGTATTGATGATCAGAGAAGCCGCTAACATCGACTAGTGAAACATCATAATCAAGCTTCATGATACGTTTGAGGTCTTCAGCGTAGGCCTTAAGCTCCGGCCACGACGTTTCTGCTGTGATGGCGATATCAACAACTGGTTCATTCCAATCCAGTTCTTGAACAACAGGCGATTCAATCTCAGTCGGGAAATCATTGATCGAGTTGATTTGAGTTTGTACATCCACCAGCATTCGGCCGATATCCGCTTTCTCATTCAACTTCAGGATTAGACGTGCGCTACCTTCGATGGCTTCACACTGAGTCTCTTCAATGTTAGCTAGGCCATCGACGGCATCTTCCATTCGTACACACAAGCTCTCTTCCACTTCTTGTGGTGATGCACCGGGATACACGATGGCAGCCATAATGTAAGGCGGATCATAAGCGGGGAAGGTTTCACGCTTGATGGTTGATAATGAGTTTATACCCATGATCAATAACCCAAGCATCAACAAGTTTGCCGCTGTTGGGTGCCTAGAAAAGAACTTGATCATGACGCACTCTCCTGAGTATCCGATTCAAGCTTGGCCTCTTCAGAGTTCGACTCTTTCAGTAACATGCCTTCAATTGCTGGCAGAACATCATTGAGAACCAGTTTATCTCCAGTTTGTAGCTCGCCACTCACAACCACTTGATTGTCTCTGCGATAAAGCACTTCAACATTCACCACTTGCAAGCGCTGATTGTCATCCATCAGATAAACCTTATCACCGTGCAAAGCGCGCTCTGGGACAACCCAACTAAGGTTGGCCAAGCCTTCAATCTCTGCTTTGACGAACATGCCATTGACCAAAGGCGTTGCACTGCTTGGCTGCAGAGCTGAATAGTCTTGACCAATTTCAAGAATGATCCCCGCAGTTGCTTGGTTCTCATCAACGGTTTCACTGATTCTCGCAACCTTTGCAGGCCAATTGAGGTTAAGGCTGCCACTGTTTAGCTGAATACTTGCTTTGATTGGCGCTTCATAAGGGTTTGGTATGCCTGCGGCATCACGAGGGAATTGAGTAAAGCTTGAGGCTAAAGTTTGCATATCGTGAATAGAGAGTTGCGCCTCAACTTCCATAACTTTAATCCCGTGAGCAACAAACATCTCTTGCTGAAGATTAACCACTTGGTTCTGTTCAATATCGACCTGAGCTATTCGCATCGCTCTAGGTAAAGTAATGGTCGTTTTATCCAAAGAGCGTTGCGCCTCTTTTACTTTAGAGACATTCACCTTAATCACTGCTTCCGCAACACGCTTTTCATCTGGCATCAATGCAATTTGGTTGTCAATATCCAATACAAGCTTCTGTTGAGACAACGCACTTTGCTGCTGGAGATCAACATCGGATTGAGAAGTTAGGCCTTTCTTGCGCAGATCTTGTTTACGTTGCAGCTCTTTATTGCTGATCACTAAGCGGTTCTTTTCGATCTTTAAGGTCTGCTTAAGGTTATCTTCTTCTTGGTTTAACTTAGCTAATGAAGTCTGGCTTGATTTAAGATCCGCTTCAGCTTGTACCAACTTCAACTCGTAATCCAAAGGATCGATCTTAAGTACCTCAGTTCCCGCTGGAATGATCTGCCCTTTTTCTAGGTCTGGATGTCGATAAACAATCTGCCCTGTCACCTCGGCGATGGCTTTCCATTCAACTTTAGGGACTACTTTGCCAAAGCCCACTGCCAACGGCGCGATCATTTGTTGTTCTAAACTGACTGTTTCGACTAGACGAGCCCTATCTCCCGCGGGCTTAGTCGGCAGATCCGGCTTTAAGCCAATCGCAGTCACAAGGCCGATGACACCAACCGCAAGTGCTGGAAAGAAGAGTAGTTTTTTATTTATTTTCATTATCTTTTGTCCTGCTCTGCAGAAGGGCTCGGTGCATTGATAAAGCCTTCGGTCATCAATTGAATGTTGTGTTCGATTAAACGGTTAAGAAATTCTTCATTAATCTCAATACCATGGATTGCTAATAGAGGGGGCGGAGCAATGAAGGGAAACACCATCAAGCTTATATACGAAACTCGACACAACTTTGGATCCATATTCTGTTTTAAGATGCCTTGTTCAACCAGCTTTTCAAAAATGACATCTTGTGCTGGCTTGGCGACATCGAGAAAAACCTTTTCGAGCAACTCTCTTTGCACTTCAGAGGGAGGCATATTCATCACTTGAGCAATCAAGCGAGGAAACTTGGGGACCTTGACCATCTCTTTATAATAAGTCCGCATTAAATCAAGAAAGTTCTCATGGCTGCTTTCTTCAACCAATCTCTGCATTTGCAATTGCATCGGTCGTAGCGTTTCACGCAGCATCGCCTCAAATAATCCAGCCTTACTGCCAAAGTAATAACGGATCATCGCAATGTTCACACCCGCACGATCAGCAATCAGGCGTGTCGAGACCTTGTCGTATGACTGAACGACAAACAGATCACGAGCATGCTCAATCAATAATTGTCGAACATCTAAGTTCTGTTGAGGTCGCCCCGCTTTTCGTGCCGTCATGCATCAACCTATCTCTATAATTAATCATTCGATTAATTATAGAGATAAACAGGCATAACAGTAGAAGATTAATTACTCACTATTTAATCAATTGATTAATTACTTTAGTCACGCTTGTGATTTTTTTGGTGAATCGTTCCATTAAAAATATTTACTACAAAGTTTTAACCTACACATCAGCCAAACGATAAACTAACCCGCCAATACAAAACCACCATTTAGTTGATATCGCTAACACTTAAACAAAAAACAGCACAAACAAAACCAAAACACTGCCAATGCACGCTGATATTGGATTTTCTTGTTTGACGCTCAGAATAAATTACGGTAAATATGGTGTTAACAGTTTATTTACGGATATTTGTGTAATGATTTTTTCTTCTTCTCTACTGCTGAAACTTCTCCTTATCGTGAACCAATCGCGCGGGTAAGTTGTGGGTCAAGAACTACACAAATATTAAAACCCGCACTAAGCGGGTTTTTTTGTAACTGGCACTTTTAAAAGAACATCATTCTTAATAATAATTTGGATAGCAATCGATTCATTATCGATATAAGGAAGCACCCATGAACGATCAAGTAATAATTTTTGATACTACCTTACGTGACGGCGAGCAAGCATTGGCTGCAAGCCTTACGGTAAAAGAGAAGTTACAGATCGCTTATGCTCTTGAGAGACTGGGTGTAGATGTTATCGAAGCTGGCTTCCCTATTTCTTCTCCAGGCGATTTCGAATCAGTACAAACCATCGCTAAACACATCAAAGACAGCCGTATTTGTGCGCTTTCTCGTGCCGTAGCGAAAGATATCGATGCCGCTGCAGAAGCGCTTAAAGTTGCTGACCAGTTCCGTATTCATACCTTCATCTCAACATCAACGGTTCACGTACAAGACAAATTACGCCGCAGCTACGATGACGTAGTAGAGATGGCAGTGAAAGCAGTCAAGCACGCTCGTAACTATACCGATGATGTTGAATTCTCTTGTGAAGATGCCGGCCGTACCCCTATCGACAACCTATGTCGTATGGTTGAAGCCGCGATTAACGCAGGCGCTAAGACCATCAACATTCCAGACACGGTAGGCTATACAGTACCGAATGAGTTTGGTGGCATTATTAAAACGCTATTCGATCGCGTACCCAACATCGACCAAGCGATCATCTCTGTTCACTGTCACGATGACTTAGGTATGTCGGTTGCAAACTCAATTGCAGCTGTGCAAGCGGGCGCTCGCCAAATTGAAGGCACAATCAATGGTATTGGCGAACGTGCAGGTAACTGTTCTCTAGAAGAAATCGCAATGATCATCAAAACTCGTCAAGAGCTTTTGGGTGTTCATACTGGCTTGGATCACAAGGAGATCCACCGTACCAGTAAGTTGGTAAGTCAGCTTTGCCACATGCCAATTCAAGACAACAAAGCAATCGTCGGTGCTAACGCATTCAGCCACTCTTCAGGTATTCACCAAGATGGCATGCTAAAGAACAAGAACACTTACGAGATCATGACGCCTGAGTCTATTGGCTTGAAAAACAAAGCCTTGAACCTAACAAGCCGTAGTGGCCGAGCCGCTGTTAAGAGCCACATGGACGCTATGGGTTATAAAGATAATGAGTACAACCTAGATTCATTGTACGAAGACTTCTTGAAGCTTGCTGACCGTAAAGGCCAGGTGTTCGATTACGACCTAGAAGCATTGATGCACTTCGCGAATCTACGTGATGAAGATGACTTCTATAAACTTAACTACCTAAGCGTACAATCTGGTAGTGTTATGTCTACCACCAGCATCAAGCTGCAATGTGGTGATGAAGAGAAATGCGAAGCGGCTGTCGGCAATGGCCCTGTTGATGCTTTATACCAATGTATCTACCGCTTAACAGGCTACGAGATCGCGTTGGATAAGTTCGACCTAACTGCAAAAGGTGAAGGCGAAGATGGCTTAGGTCAAGCGGACATCATTGCTAACTATAAAGGCCGTAAGTACCACGGTACTGGCGTTTCAACCGATATCGTTGAAGCTTCTGGTCAAGCGTTGCTACACGTTATCAATAGCATTCAACGCGCAGACACTATTGCTGAAATGAAGCAGCAAAAATTCGCGACAGTTTAAGACCCCAATAACAGAGCCCTAGAGCCGATGTTGTTGGCTTTAGGGACAAAATTTAAAACGAGCCAAACAGCTCAGTAACAAGAATTAAAGGATTAACATGACAGATAAATCATACAAAATTGCCGTACTACCTGGTGATGGCATTGGCCCAGAAGTAATGCAACAAGCACACAAAGTGCTAGACGCGATTGAAAAGAAACACGCAATTAGCTTTTCTCGCGAAGAGTATGATGTTGGTGGTATCGCAATTGATAACCACGGCTGTCCACTTCCAGAAGCCACAGTTGCAGGCTGTGAAGAATCTGACGCGGTACTTTTTGGTTCTGTCGGCGGCCCTAAATGGGAACACCTTCCACCAAACGACCAACCTGAACGTGGTGCCCTACTTCCGCTACGTAAACACTTCCAACTGTTCTGTAATCTACGTCCTGCGCAAATCCACAAGGGTTTAGAGTCTTTCTCTCCTCTACGTACTGATATCTCAGGAAACGGGTTCGACATCGTTGTTGTTCGTGAACTAACGGGCGGTATCTACTTCGGTCAACCAAAAGGCCGTGAAGGCGAAGGCGCAACTGAAAAAGCGTTTGATACTGAGGTTTACCACCGTTACGAAATCGAACGTATTGCAAAGATTGCTTTTGAATCTGCTCGTCTACGTAACAAAAACGTTTACTCAATCGATAAAGCGAACGTTCTTCAGAGCTCTATCTTATGGCGTGAAGTGGTTGAAGAGATCGCAAAAGATTACCCAGATGTCACGCTAAACCACATGTACATCGACAACGCGACCATGCAACTAATCAAAGATCCATCTCAGTTTGATGTGATGCTTTGTTCAAACATCTTCGGTGACATCATCTCTGATGAGTGTGCAATGATCACAGGCTCTATGGGTATGCTTCCTTCTGCAAGCTTGAACGAAAGCAACTTCGGCCTATACGAACCAGCAGGTGGCAGTGCTCCAGATATCGCAGGTAAGAACATTGCGAACCCAGTCGCGCAAATTCTTTCGGCAGCGCTAATGCTTCGTTACAGCCTAGGCGAAGAAGCGGCAGCGCAAGACATCGAAACAGCGGTATCTAAAGCACTTTCTGCAGGCGAGCTAACAGCAGACCTTGCAGGCAAGAACCAAGCGCTGACTACCTCAGAAATGGGTGACAAGATCGCTGAGTACATCTTAGCTTCATAAGCTAGATGCTTAGATTAAAAGCAAGTACATAAAAATAATATCAAGCCAAGTCAGCTTAGACTGTATGACTTGGCTAGAAACAAACACTGGGACTGATGCTCCCAAGGAAGAAAAGCTATGTCGACAAACCAGCAAGCAAAAACCTTATACGAAAAAGTTTATGACGCTCACGTTGCAGTTGCAGCGAAGGGCGAAACGCCAATTCTTTATATCGATCGCCACTTAGTCCACGAAGTAACATCACCACAAGCCTTTGATGGCCTGCGTGAAAAAGGTCGTAAAGTTCGCCAAGTAGGCAAAACTTTTGCAACCATGGATCACAACGTATCGACACAAACGAAAGACATCAACGCCTCTGGTGAGATGGCTCGTATCCAAATGGAAACGCTATCGAAAAACTGTGAAGAGTTTGGTGTCACGCTCTACGACCTAAACCACAAATACCAAGGTATTGTGCACGTAATGGGCCCTGAGCTAGGTATTACTCTGCCGGGCATGACCATCGTATGTGGTGACTCACACACGGCTACACACGGTGCATTTGGTTCTCTTGCATTCGGTATCGGTACTTCAGAAGTTGAGCACGTTCTAGCTACGCAAACACTAAAACAAGCTCGTGCTAAAACGATGAAGATCGAAGTAAAAGGCAAGGTGGCTCCAGGCATCACTGCAAAAGACATCGTGTTAGCGATCATCGGTAAAACTACATCTGCAGGCGGTACTGGCTACGTTGTGGAATTCTGTGGTGAGGCAATTACAGACCTTACGATGGAAGGTCGTATGACGGTATGTAACATGGCTATCGAGCTTGGCGCTAAAGCAGGTCTAATTGCCCCTGATGCAACGACATACGAGTACATCAAAGGTCGTAAGTTCTCTCCACAAGGCCAAGACTTAGAAGCGGCAATCGAATACTGGGACACATTGAAAACCGATGCTGACGCTGAATTCGATGCAGTTGTTACATTAGAAGCAGCAGATATTAAACCACAAGTTACTTGGGGTACTAACCCAGGTCAGGTTATCTCGGTAGACACGCCAATCCCTGCACCAGAAAGCTTCGCTGACCCTGTTGAAAAAGCATCTGCAGAAAAAGCTCTGGCTTACATGGGCCTTGAAGCCGGTAAATCTCTATCTGATTACAACGTAGATAAAGTGTTCGTGGGTTCTTGTACTAACTCGCGTATCGAAGACATGCGTGCAGCAGCAGCGGTAGCGAAAGGCCGTCAAGTAGCGAAACATGTTCAAGCGCTTATCGTTCCAGGTTCAGAGCAAGTTAAAGCACAAGCTGAAGCTGAAGGCCTAGATAAAATCTTCATCGAAGCAGGCTTTGAATGGCGTTTACCAGGCTGTTCTATGTGTCTTGCTATGAACAACGACCGTCTAGGTCCACAAGAGCGCTGTGCTTCTACATCAAACCGTAACTTTGAAGGTCGCCAAGGCCGTGATGGTCGTACGCACCTAGTTAGCCCAGCAATGGCAGCCGCAGCGGCAATCGCTGGTCACTTTGTCGATATTCGTGAACTTTAATTAGAGGATTTAACATGTCAGGTTTTCAACAACACACCGGATTAGTCGTTCCTCTAGATACGGCCAACATCGATACTGATGCGATCATTCCAAAGCAGTTTCTACAGAAAGTAAACCGCATCGGTTTTGGTAAACACTTGTTCCACGATTGGCGCTTCCTAGATGACGCAGGCCAACAACCAAACCCTGAGTTTGTAATGAACGAGGCACGTTACCAAGGCGCTTCGATTCTACTGGCTCGTGAGAACTTCGGTTGTGGTTCATCTCGTGAACACGCACCGTGGGCGCTTGCCGATTACGGTATTCAAGTGATGATCGCGCCAAGCTTTGCCGACATTTTCTACGGTAACTCGATCAATAACCAAATGGTTCCAGTTCGATTGACTGAGCAAGAAGTGGATGAGCTATTCCAATTCGTTGAAGCGAATGAAGGTGCAGAAATCACGGTTGATCTAGAAGCAATGAAAGTCAGCGCGAACGGCAAAGAGTACTCGTTTGAAATTGATGAGTTTCGTCGTCACTGCTTACTGAATGGTTTAGATAATATCGGCCTTACACTTCAACACGCCGATAAGATTTCAGAGTTTGAAGCTAAGATTCCTAGCTTCCTAAAATAGTGAGACGTTTCTGAATAAATCTAAAGGTTGGCCAAGTGCCAACCTTTTTTATTTGGCTAAGCTTTTAACTTAACTTCATATGTTTATTTAAATGAAGGGCAATGAAAGAAAATGGTAAGCCTTAAGGTCTTAGTAGTCAGTCATCAGGAGAATGCCATGAAACAACTACTTTTTATTGTCAGCCTACTTTTCTCAACCTTAGCTTGGTCTGCGCCTAAATCCGATCTTTGGCCATACTGGAATCAAAGCGACGAAACCAACCTAGAACAGGTATCTCATCAAGATTGGCAACAATTCCTCGATAGCTACTTGGTTAAACAGGGGCAAAATACGTTAGTTCACTACAAAGCAGTGAATACTGCCGATAAGAAAAAGCTCAAGCAATACATCAAGCAACTCGAACAGGTTAATCCGCTCGACTATTCAAAAGCGGAGCAGTATGCCTATTGGGTTAACCTATACAATGTCGTGACTGTCGATTTGATTCTTGATGCCTACCCGATCAAATCCATCACTAAACTTGGCGGACTATTTAGTTTCGGGCCGTGGGGAGATGATGTGGTAGTCGTTAACGGAAAATCACTGACACTCAATGACATTGAACACCGAATCCTCAGACCAATTTGGCAAGACCCTCGTACGCATTATGCAGTGAACTGTGCCAGCCTAGGTTGCCCTAACTTACAACCTGACGCTTTTACCTCTGACAATATTGAAGCCTTGCTAGAGCAAGCTGCAACTGAGTTTGTAAGCAGTGACAAAGGCGTACTGGAAACAAATAACAAGCTTCAACTATCATCGATTTACGAATGGTTTGCTGTGGATTTTGGTACAGAGAAACAACTTATTCGTCACTTAGAACAATATCGAACTCAACCTGTAACGAATACTCAAAACATCAGTTATGAATACGATTGGTCGCTCAACCAAGCAAACTAGCTCTAACGCTAAAGTTCATTACTAAAGCAAAAAAAAGAGGCTAGAGGTTTTTATTAACCTCTAGCCTCTTCTCAATTCTTTGACCGTATTTCTACGATTAAAAGCTTGAGCCCGGTTGCTGCAAGAATTCAATTTCTTCGGGAGTCGAATCTCGCCCTAACACTTCATTACGGTGCGGATAGCGCCCAAATCGCTCAATGATAACCTTGTGCTTAAACTCAAAATCCAGATTATGTTCCAATCCCGTTTGAGAAAAGAGCTCCACGGCTTGTTCATGGACTAACAAAGATTCACTGTGCATATAAGGCATATACAGGAAGCTTTTCTGTTGCTCGTTAAGCTGGTGATCAAAACCACCCGCTACCGCCTCTTGGGCTAGAGCCAACGCCATTGGGTCAGCCGAAAAAGCTGTAGGACTGTTTCTGCCAAGATTTCTAGAAAACTGATCAAGCACGATAATCTCTGCCAAGCGTCCTTGCGCAGTTTGTCGCCACTCAAATAGCTCACCTTGAACGGCTGCTTTATGCAGTTCAGAAAATCGAGATTCTATTAAAGCATCAATTTCTTCGCCGCCAGTAAACCAGTCTTTTGGCGTCAATTCATCGAACCAAAACTCTAGAACATCCTGATACGTTACCGTCATATAATTCCCTTTAATAAAAAACCGAATCATTTAATAGTATGACTCGGTCTATGTTCGATTACTTAAAACCTTTTACTTTCTTTATCAGATCATAAGCATTCTGAATTTCTTGCGATTTTTCTTTCGCGACATTCATCATTTCTGGTGGCAAACCCTTCGCCATCAGTTTATCTGGGTGATGCTCATTCATCAGCTTGCGGTAAGCTTTCTTCACCTCTTTACCGTCGGCACTTTCACTCACACCGAGAACTTTAAACGCATCGGCCAGTTGGTTTTGTTGCGAAGCCTGTTGCCAACCCGATGATTGCCCATGCCCTTGATGGCCACCAAAGCTTCCACCCTGCTGTTGAAAACGGAATGCAGCTTCTTGCATCTGTAAACGGCGTTCTAGTTGTTCTGCAGAAAAGCCAAGACCTTGCGCTATCTTATGTAAGACCTGACGCTCACTTGGGTGCAAGCTTCCATCGGCAAATGCTGCGGATACCTGTAGCTCTAAAAAGAACTGCAGAAGATCAAAACGGCCGCCCGATGAGATCTTCACACGCTCAAGCACATCGCTTAACGGGAAGTCACTTTCTTTGCCATCACGAAACGCATCTTGCGCCGCTTTACGTTGTTCGCCATGCAGGTTCATACGCTCCATCATTGTAGAAGCTAGCTGAATTTCTTCTGGCGTGACCTGCCCCTTAGCTTTAGCAACGTGTCCCATAACCGCAAAGGCGGATTTAAAAAACTCGTTTTGTCTTTCAGCTTGGCTTGGACCTCGTCCAAAACCAGAGCTATTGAAGCCCGATTGGTTCAATCGGCGAGCTTTATCGAACTGGTGCCCTAAAAATAGGCCAAAAACTAAACCGAGCGGCCCCCCAAATAAAAAACCAAAAAAAGCGCCCAAAATTTTGCCAAATATTTGCATTATGTGTTCTCTATCTATGAATTTTGTCTGAGTAATGCTGTCTGATGATGCTGAATGCTAATATTTCCTTTATCATAAGGAAAATGCTTTATTAATTGGATTGATACTAGATCAACCCTTCATCTAGTGACACAGGATAGTTCAACTTCATGCAATCTTTTTCCCGCACCTTGTTAGCCGCGTCTATAAGTACGGCATTATACGTATCGACAACTCAAGCTGAAACAATCACAGATAGTAGTGTGCAGGAAATGCCCTCTATAGATCAATGCTTGATCGAGCCCGCTGCAGAAAACGAGACACAACTTCCCGCTCATGTTGAGTCCGATCGCTTAGAGGCTATCAATGGTGACAAGGCAATCTACTCAGGTGATGTAAGAGTTACGCAAGGAAACAAAACCATCCTTGCCGACAATGTAACGCTTCACCAACAAGAAAATATCGTTGTAGCTGAAGGCAACGTAAACTTTAGCGATGGTCAAATTAAATCTATCTCAGACAGAGCGACCAATAATCTGACTACCGATGAAATGACGCTCGAAAATACCGATTATGAGTTCCTCTGTGAGCAAGGGCGAGGAGATGCGGTTTACATAGCAAAAACCGGAAAAGCGGTTTATGAGATTGAAGATGGCTCAATCACCTCTTGCCCTATCGGCGACAATGCATGGCGACTAAGAGCGTCAAGTATCGATGTTGACCAAAATGAAGAAGAGGCTACGTTCTACAACCCAAGGTTTGAAATTCAGAGCGTTCCTGTTTTTTACCTGCCGTACTTAACCGTTCCGATTGGTGATACGCGTAAAACAGGCTTCTTATATCCAACGGTATCATATGGCTCAAGTGATGGCTTTGAATTTGAGATCCCTGTTTATTGGAACTTGGCACCAGAGTATGACCTGAAAACCACTTTTAAGCACATGAAAGAACGTGGTACTCAGCTTAACAGTGAATTTAGATATTTAAGCGATTTTGGTTCCGGGATGATTAAGTCTGAATACTTGCCTGATGACAAAAAATACCCAGAGAAAGGCAAACGTTGGGGGGCTCAACTTTATCACTCAGGAATATTCCAAGAATCTTGGTTGTTTGAAATTGATTACTCAAAAGTTGGCGATCTCGAGTACTTCACAGATGTCAACGGCAGCGGCATTGGTAACCGTGAAGATGGCCAACTGCTTCAAGAAGGGCAGGCTACATACCGTTCTCAAAATTGGGATGCGTCTGTACTTGTGCGAGATTTTCAGGTCCTCACAAATACGACAAACAACCTTCCATACCGCCTGCTCCCACAGCTTGAATACAACTATTATGCCCCGGAGGTAATGGAGTATTTAGATTTCGACTTGATCAGTCATGTGTCTCTGTTTGATACAGATGCTAAAGGCAAACCATCAGCAACTCGTATCCACGTTGAGCCGGGAATTACCATCCCTGTAGGTAATACTTGGGGTACTTGGACCACTGAAGCCCGACTGCTTGGGACTTACTACCAACAAAATCTTGATGGTGTAGATACAACTAGTGAATTTATCAATAACGACCCAAATAAAAAAAATCCATATTATGGGCTGAAAGATAAAGTTTCTCGAGTTATCCCTGAGTTTAGAAGCCATGCAGGTATCGTTTTAGAAAGAGATACTAAGGTTATTGGCAACTACACTCAAACTTTAGAACCCCAAGTTCAATACCTGTACGTACCAAAAGAAGATCAAGACAACATCGGCCTTTACGATACGACACTTCTGCAGACTGATTACTATGGTCTCTTTAGAAGCCGCAAATACAGTGGTGTAGACCATATTGCTGCAGCTAACCAAGTCAGTTATGGTGCATCATCTCGTTTCTTTGATGATGAGTATAAAGAGCGACTCAATGTGTCTTTTGGACAGATCTTTTATATCGACAAAGATACGAAACAGAATTTACAGCTCGATCCTAAAAATAAGAACTCGAACTACTCATCTTGGGCGGTAGAGGTCGATTTTAATTACGACGACTACCTATTTTATCATGGTGGTATGCAGTACGACATCGACACCACAGCAATGCAACTAGCCAATAGCACCATTGAGTACCGTTTTTCTGGTGGTTATATCCAAACCAACTACCGTTACGTCACCAAAGAATATATAAAACAAAATGTTGAAGACACCATTAACAATATCGGTTCGATTACTAAAGATGGTATATCTCAAGCAGGATTACTTGGAGCTTACCAGATTTCGCGTAAATGGAATGCCAGCGCTCAGTATTTCTATGATTTAACAACTGAAGAAAACCTTGAATGGTTGGCCAAACTCAATTACAAGTCTGATTGTTGGTATATCGGCTTCACCTACAGTAATCAATTGCGTAGATGGGAAGGCGATTATGTGACTAATCCTAACGCAACCCCAGTATATGAGAAAAACTTTGGCTTTAACTTCGGTATTGTTGGCTTTGGTACCAATATAGGCTCTGATTCAAGCGAAGTAAGTGAAACAAGCTCAAATAACGCACTTAGCTACGGTCGCCCATTCTTCTTAAACAACTAATTTTCTTTATTGATAACACATCGGTAAATATAAAGGATTACACATGACATTGTGGAAACGCACATTAATAGCTATCGCAGCGGCTTGTACTTTATCAACAAGCTATGCCGCACCAGTTGAACTCGATAGCGTAAAAGTAATCGTCAACGAGGGCGTGATCTTACAAAGTGACATTGATACTTCAATGAAAACACTGCGCGCAAACGCGAAGAAAAGCGGACAAACATTACCATCACAAGATGTATTGAATGAGCAAGTTCTAGAAAAACTGATCATCGATACAATTCAGACCCAAGAAGCGGAACGTATTGGGGTTCGAATTGATGATGCTCGACTGGATCAAGCGATTGAAGGCATTGCCAAAGATAACAACCAAACAGTACAACAACTTACCGCATCGGTTGCGGAAGAAGGCCTTAGCTACAACGCATTTCGTGAGCAAGTGAGAAAAGAGATTGCTGCAAGTGAAGCTCGTAATGCCTTGGTTCGCCGTCGTATTAATATCCTTCCTGCAGAAGTCGACAACCTAGCGGACATCTTAGCGCAAGAAACCAATGCGACGGTTCAATACAAAATTGGCCACATCCAACTTCGATTCAATGATGACCAAACCAAAGAAGAATTAGAAGCACAAGCGACAGATTTAGTGGAAGAGCTAAACAACGGCAAAGACTTTAGCACCATGGCATATACATACTCTAAAGGCCCTAAAGCGTTGCAAGGTGGTGATTGGGGTTGGATGCGTAAAGAAGAGATGCCTACGATTTTTGCAGACCAAATCAAAATGCAGAATAAAGGCAGCATCATCGGTCCTTTCCGAAGTGGTGTTGGCTTCCATATTCTAAAAATTGAAGACGTAAAAGGTTTGGAAACCGTTGCAGTTACCGAAGTTAATGCACGTCATATTTTGATTAAGCCAACGGTTATCTTGAGTGATGACGGTGCGAAAGAGCAGCTTGAAGAAATCACTCGTCGTGTAAACGCAGGTGAAGCGAGCTTTGGTGATCTTGCACAGCAATACAGCCAAGATCCCGGTTCAGCAGTACAAGATGGTGAGTTAGGCTACCAAACTCCAGATTTATACGTTCCTGAGTTCAAACACCAAGTAGAAACGCTACCTGAAGGTAAGATCAGTGCGCCATTCAAAACCGTGCACGGTTGGCACATTGTTGAAGTACTAGACCGTCGCGAAGTCGACCGTACCGATTCAGCATTGAAAAACAAGGCTTATCAAATTCTATTTAACCGTAAGTTCAACGAAGAAGTCGGTGCTTGGCTGCAAGAAGTAAGAGCTAGCGCCTTTGTTGAAGTGGTCGAGGATGACCAAGATGACAACTAAACGCCTTGTCATTACAGCAGGTGAACCGGCGGGAATTGGGCCAGATTTAACTCTCGCATTATCCCAAGAAAGCTGGCCACATCAGCTCGTGGTTTGTGCGGATAAAAGCCTATTAGCAGAGCGAGCTGAAATGTTAGGGATTGAAGTTGAGCTGTTGGATTACGACTCAACCGCGCCCAAGCAACCTCAACGCTCTGGAACATTGGTTGTGAAACACGTTCCACTAGCTGAAACAGCAGTTGCAGGCCAACTCAACGAGGCTAACGGTCATTACGTATTAAATACTTTAGAAACCGCAGCAATTGGCTGTATGAATGATGAATTTGATGCTATTGTCACCGGCCCTGTTCACAAGGGTGTAATTAACCGAGCTGGCGTTGCTTTTAGTGGCCATACCGAGTTCTTTGCAGAGAAGTCCAATACTCCACTTGTCGTGATGATGTTGGCAACAGAAGGGCTGCGTGTTGCTCTAGTAACAACGCACATCCCGCTAGCTTATGTATCTCAAGCAGTGACCGAAGACAGATTAGAGCAAATCATTGCTATTCTGCATAAAGACTTGGTTGAAAAATTTGCTATTGAGAAACCAACTATCTACGTGTGTGGTTTGAATCCACATGCTGGTGAAGATGGTTGTTTGGGTCGTGAAGAGATAGAAACTATCACCCCTACGCTAGAAAAAATTCGCCAGAAAGATGGTATTAATTTAGTTGGCCCATTGCCAGCAGACACCATCTTTAATGAAAAATATTTGCAAGATGCAGATGCTGTTTTAGGTATGTATCACGACCAAGTACTCCCGGTATTGAAATACAAAGGGTTTGGTCGCTCAGTGAACATCACGCTTGGCTTACCGTTTATTCGCACATCAGTCGATCACGGTACCGCCTTAGACTTGGCAGGGAAAGGCCAAGCCGATACAGGGAGCTTTAGAACAGCGCTCACGCACGCCATTGAATTAGTAGAGAAAAAGCAATGAGAAATGATGTCCACTTAGGGCACAAAGCGCGTAAACGTTTTGGTCAAAACTTCCTTAACGACCCATACATTATTGATGGAATCGTATCGAGTATTAACCCACTACCAGGCCAGAACTTAGTAGAAATCGGCCCTGGTCTTGGTGCGATTACTGAGCCTGTTGGCAAGCTTGTCGACAAGTTCACAGTAATTGAACTGGATAGAGATCTTGCTGAACGTCTGCGTAATCACCCTGATCTTGCTGAAAAGTTAACGATCTATGAAGGCGATGCAATGAAGTTCGATTTCGAACAACTTGTTAAGCCAAACAACAAGTTACGTATCTTCGGTAATTTGCCATACAACATCTCTACACCATTGATGTTCCACCTTTTTGAGTTCCATAAAGACGTGCAAGACATGCACTTTATGCTTCAAAAAGAAGTGGTTAACCGATTAGCAGCGGGTCCTGGCACTAAAGCTTACGGTCGTCTAACGGTTATGGCTCAATATTACTGTAAAGTCACTCCTGTGTTAGAAGTGCCACCAACAGCATTTGTTCCGCCACCGAAAGTAGACTCTGCAGTCGTTCGTCTTCAGCCTTATGAAGTACTGCCTTACCCGGCAAAAGATCTTAAGTGGTTAGATCGCGTATGTCGCGAAGGCTTTAACCAGCGCCGTAAAACAGTACGTAACTGCTACAAGAGCCTAATCGATAAGGAAGTGCTTGAAGAGCTAGGTGTAAACCCTGGCATGCGCCCTGAGAACCTGACGCTCGAACAGTTTGTCGATATGGCGAACTGGTTGCACGACAGTCACAACGCTGACAAATAATCGAAAAAGGCTCCTACACTTCGGTGAGGAGCCTATTTTTTATGTAATACTAAAAGCATACCAACAACAAAAGGTGCGAATATGGATATATCTACGCCTTGTATCAAATGCCAAGTTCATTCTAAATATATTGAAGAACAATCTGAGCCATCTAAGAATCGCTACGTTTTCGCTTACATCATTACCATCAAAAATCTAAGTAAAACAACGGTACAACTTATGTCTCGCCGCTGGCTGATTACCGACTCTAACGGTAAACAACTCACCATAGAAGGTGATGGCGTGGTTGGACAGCAGCCTGTGATTGAAGCCAATGACGAATACACATATACCAGTGGTACGGTCATCGAAACCCCTGTGGGTGTTATGCAAGGTCACTATGTGATGACCAATCATAAAGGCATTGATTTCATAACAGAAGTCGACCCATTTAGACTGGCTATCCCCAATATCCTTAACTAGTACGCATCTCTACCACTTACAGGAAAATACTGTGTCGAATTATATTGTCGGAGACATTCAAGGATGCTTCGACGAGCTTCAGTTACTGCTTGAAACCATCAACTTTGATAGACAACAAGATACTTTATGGGTCGCCGGAGACTTAGTTGCTCGTGGCCCTAAATCCTTAGAGACGTTACGTTTTGTTCGTAACCTTGGCAGTTCAGCGAAGGTGGTATTGGGTAACCATGATTTACATCTACTTGCGGTATCCTTAGGCCTCTTTTCAGCTAAACCAAAAGACAAGACTCAACCAATTCTTGATGCTAAAGACCGTGACCAATTGCTGGAATGGTTAAGACAACAACCCTTGATGCAAGAACACCCTGAGTTTGTCATGACACATGCAGGCATCTCTCCTCAATGGAACTTGGAACAAGCACGTATAGAGAATCGAGAGATAACATCATTACTGAAATCGGACCGTTGGCAGTGGCTTATTGAGAACATGTACAGCAACACGCCAGATCTCTGGAACAACGAGTTGCAAGGCATAGAGCGCTATCGCTATGCGATCAATAGCCTGACAAGAATGCGCTTCTGTTTTGAAGATAGCCGACTCGACATGGCATGTAAGCTACCACCGAATGAAATTACCGATGAACCACTAGTGCCATGGTTTGACCTTCCGCAACGCATAAAGCTCGATAAAACCGTTGTTTTTGGACACTGGGCTGCGCTTGAAGGCTATAACGGAAAAGATGTAATTGGACTTGATACTGGATGCGTGTGGGGAGGAGAATTGACGATACTTCGCTGGGAAGACAAACAGTTTTTTACTCAAAAAGCGCTATAAAAAAACGAGATACGAGATACTTGCGCTAGCTGGGTACAGTAACGCAAGTATTTTTCAGAGCCTAACTCTTAATAACCACAGTTAACGCTCGAGAACCACAAACTCCATGTTGTGTTTATTTTTCTCGTCCGCTTGATAGGCCTCGCGAAAGCTTAACTTCCAATCTTCACCCCAATCAGGGAATTGCGTGTCGCCATCCACATCAAAATCAATATAAGTCAGATAGAGCTTGTTCGCTTTAGGCAGACAGCTTTCATAGATAGAACCGCCACCGATGATCATCACTTCATCAACATCGCTTACTAGCTCTAATGCTTGATCAATTGACGTTACAGTCGTCACACCTTCAATTTCTAAACTTTCGTCGCGGCTGATTACGACATTTACTCGGCCAGGTAAAGGGCGACCAATCGAATCATAGGTCTTACGCCCCATCACTACCGGTTTACCCATCGTTGAGCGTTTAAACCATGCGAAATCTGCAGGTAAATGCCAAGGCATCTGATTATCTTTACCAATTACACGGTTGTTTGCCATTGCCGCTATCATACTGATGATCATAAATAGAAAGTCCTGTCCTTACCTGAAAATGAAATTGAAGTTAGACGATAGGTCTACGACGATAGAATAACAGCCCCGGCACCGCCAAGCCAATCGCTAGCCCTGCGATAATGAACATCGACTTTAAGAAGTTCTCCATCAACATGGCGAGCAAATCTGGGTTATACCCTGCTCTGTTTATTTCTACCATAGCGATCATCGCTTTGAACGCAAAGACTCCTGGAACCATCGGAATCAAAGCGGCGACTGTAAAAACTTTTGGGTGTGCTAACAGTTTGTGTGACCAATGAACCCCAATCATCCCCACAATAGTCGCAGCAAAGAACGTCGCCCATTCAATGGGAATGCCAAAATGCATCATTAAGTAACGGCTACCGTGGCCAATTGAGCCTCCAAGCGCGCAATAGATCAACGCTCGTTGTGGTACGTTAAAAACCAATGCAAAGCCGACGGCAGGTATGGCAGCAAAAAACATATCGTTCAGAAGGCCTACCAATAATTCAAAGATAGTCATTAGCTTGCCCACCCCCACACGTCTGAAAGACTCATCGCCGCAACAATGCCTAAGCTTGTTGCCAACGTTAATAAACTAGCCATGGTAAAGCGTGCGAGCCCCATATTAATATGGCCTTTAAGCATATCCGCAACAGAGTTAATTAAAGGGAAACCGGGCACAAGCATCAGCACAGAAGAAGCCATCACGATAGTGGGTTGGCCACCGATGTTATAAAGAACCGCTTGCGCTGAAATAGTTGTCGTAACAAACGCTGTGATAGCAAAGTTTAATAAGGGGTTAAAATGGCGATGACCAATTTCTTGTCTGACGATCATGCCGCAAGCTGAAGCAATAAAAGTCATCATGAAGACTTGCCCGTCTCCGCCCGCAAGGTGGCTGAAAGAGGCGCACGACAACCCTATCATCACAACCACTAACCAACGGTTGTAGCGCTCGGGGCTGATGTTTTGAATCTTTTTATACGCCAAATCATAATCGAGAATTCCCTTCTCCATCATGATGCAAATGCGTTGAATGTCGGTGATAACCTGCATGTTAATGCCACGATCAGCACAGCTTCGAGTAGTCGTTATGCAATGATCATCCATTACTGTTGTCACGACCAACGCATTGGCTGACAGTGCAACTTCAACCTCATTCACCCCACAAGCAATACCGATGCGGCGCATAATATCACCGACCAGTGTGCTCTCGGCGCCGTGTGCCAATAACATTTGTCCTGACTGAGCGACTAACCTTGAGATCGCTCTTTGTTCTGATGCCATGATTTCCTTCCCATAGGCGTAAAGTATCTAGAAACGAATTCTGCATTAAAATTCGATAAGACATAATGATTTAGATACAAAAAAACCGCAATTTTCATTGCGGTTTAGTAATACTATTAGTGTGCTTTAGAAGAAGCGACCAAAGTATTTATAAGAAACTCTGAGACTTAGTCACGAACATAGATAACATGACCGTCATCTTCTTCGTCATCCCAGTCATCCCAATCGTCGTCATCTTCAGTAACGACATTCTTACCGGCCATCGCATCTTTATGGTAGTCATCCCACATAAAGTTAACTTTTTCTTCTTCTTCAATTGCTTCAACTTCACGAGGTAGGTTCTCCATGAACTCACCCAGTTTAAAGCAAAGATCTTTCGTGCCGATCTTGTTTACAGCAGAGATCTTGAAGTACTCGCCTTCCCAACCTAAAGCTTCGACGATTTCTTGAATCTTTTCATCCGCTTCTTCTTCAGGCATTAGATCAACTTTGTTGAATACTAACCAGCGAGGTTTCTGTGCCACTTTTTCGCTGTATTGCTCAAGCTCGTCAATGATCGTCAGTGCATTCTGAATAGGATCAGAACCATCAATCGGCAAAATATCGATCATGTGCAGAAGAACACGACAACGCTCAAGGTGCTTCAAGAAACGAATGCCAAGGCCAGCGCCATCAGCTGCACCTTCAATTAGACCCGGGATATCAGCAACAACGAAGCTCTTTTCAGGGACAACACTAACAACACCTAAGCTAGGGATTAGCGTGGTAAACGGGTAATCAGCAACTTTCGGTTTCGCAGCAGATACTGAGCGAATAAAAGTAGATTTACCAGCGTTTGGCAAGCCAAGCATACCAACATCCGCTAATAGAAGAAGCTCTAAACGTAGTTCGCGAACTTCACCTTTAGTACCCATTGTCTTTTGACGAGGAGCACGGTTAACAGACGACTTAAAACGCGTGTTACCAAGACCGTGCCAACCACCTTTACCAACCATTACTTTCTTGCCATGTTCAGAAACTTCAGCAACGATTTCATTAGTGTGGATATCAACAGCGCGAGTACCTACAGGTACTTTCATGGTCATATCTTTACCACGTTTACCCGTACAGTTACCACCGCGGCCATTTTCGCCACGCTCTGCATTGTAAAAACGTTGGAAACGGTAGTCGATCAGTGTGTTTAAGTTTTCATCCGCTTGGATGTAAACATCACCACCATCACCGCCATCACCGCCGTCAGGACCACCTTTAGCGACGAATTTTTCGCGCCAAAAGCTTACTGTACCATTACCGCCATCACCGGCTTCTATTTTTACTGATGCTTCATCAACGAATTTCATTTTTTAACTCCGCACTTACGTTGCGTTACCACTCATCAAGAAGTGATATAAATTCTAGCAGATCCGTGTTTAGATCGATCACCTAAGATCTAGATCGATCTGCAACCAAGGAACAAATAAGGAGAGGTTCTTTGCTTTCTGTTTCTTAAAAAACAAACGGCTTCTCAAAACTAAACTGTTTATCAAACACCAAATTGCTTCTCAAACTAAAGCCAGAGCGTCTACTTTTTTATTCTCGCTATAAATAAAAAACCCTGCCGAATCGGCAGGGCTTTTGAATTCAGCTTGAAAGCTAGTATAAATAATCTAATAAAAGATTAAATTACTCAGCTTCGATGCTTACAAACTTACGGTTTTTAGGACCTTTTACTGCAAATTTCACTTTACCTTCAGTAAGAGCGAAAAGAGTATGGTCTTTACCGATGCCAACGTTTGTGCCAGCGTGGAACTTAGTACCACGTTGACGAACGATGATGTTACCTGCAAGAACAGATTCACCACCAAAACGCTTAACACCAAGACGTTTGCTTTCTGAATCGCGGCCGTTATTAGTAGAACCGCCAGCTTTTTTATGTGCCATTGTTAAACTCTCCTAATACTTAAGCGTTAATGCCAGTGATTTTCACTTCTGTGAACCACTGACGGTGACCAGCTTGCTTACGCGAGTGCTTACGACGACGGAACTTAACGATTTTTACTTTATCGCCACGACCGTGTTGTACTACTTCTGCAGTAACCTTGCCACCTTCAACAAGAGGTGCACCAACAGCGATTTCTTCGCCGTTAGCAACAAGAAGAACTTTATCAAATTCTACAGTTGCACCAGTTTCAACGTCTAATTTCTCTAAACGAAGTGTTTGACCTTCGCTTACTCGGTGTTGTTTGCCACCAGATTGGAAAACAGCGTACATATTTTACTCCGCTTTTTCCGCACAGCCTATGGTTGTTAATTCTACAACTCGGGTGTGCGCTAAACTAATCAATAGGGCGCAGATTCTACGGGAATCATGCCGCTATGACAAGCCATATTTTTAAAATATTGGCGAAAACATGTTCGCCAAAGAAAAGTGCGGCAATGATGCCTTTAAGTGATGTATTAATCAACGTTTTTTAGTGTATTATTCAACAATTAAATACAACGTATAAGCCTTACAGGGTCTAACTTCAGCCGGATGAACAATGGATTTTAAAGCTATCCAAACGCTTACTGCCAATGATATGGCAAAAGTGAATGAAACAATTCAAGCCCAACTTAATTCTGACGTAAGTTTAATCAACCAGCTTGGTTTTTATATCGTTAGCGGTGGTGGCAAACGCCTACGCCCTTTGCTTGCTCTTTTATCAGCTCGCGCACTTGGTTACCAAGGAGAGGCTCATATAACCTCAGCCGCGTTTATTGAGTTTATCCACACAGCAACACTGCTTCATGACGATGTTGTCGACGAATCAGACATGCGACGTGGCAAAGCGACAGCGAATGCTGCTTTTGGTAATGCAGCTAGCGTTTTGGTTGGTGATTTTATTTACACCCGCTCATTCCAGATGATGACGACGCTTGGATCTTTAAGGATCCTTGAGCTAATGAGCGAATCAGTAAATGTGATTGCCGAGGGTGAAGTTCAACAATTGATGAACTGTAACAACCCAGACACCACAGAAGAAAGCTACATGCAGGTGATCTATTCAAAGACCGCTCGTTTGTTTGAAGCCGCAACCCAAATCGGCGCAATTCTTACAGAGTCTTCACCTGAGATCGAAACTGCGATGCAAAACTACGGTAAGTACCTAGGAACAGCATTCCAGCTTATTGATGATGTGATGGACTACACCGCTGATGGTAAAGAGATGGGTAAAAATGTTGGTGATGACTTAGCAGAAGGCAAACCGACGTTACCATTACTTTACGCTATGCATAATGGCTCGCCAGACCAAGCGAGCATGATTCGTGAAGCGATTGAAAAAGCCAATGGTATGGAACATCTCGACGACATCATGTCTGTCATGAAAGAGACCGGCTCGTTAGAGTACACGACCAATAAAGCCTATGAAGAAGCTGATAAAGCTATTGCTGAGCTTTCTATTCTTCCTGAGTCAGAATACAAGCAGGCTTTAACTACGCTAGCTCACCTTGCAGTAAAACGTAGCAAGTAAATAGACAGCTATATAATAAAAAAGAGCCTGTTGGCTCTTTTTTTGATCCTGCTAGATAATACTCTGGGTCTCAATAACGACTCGATTCTAACGATAGAGGTAGTTGCGCTTCGATCTCTTCAAGTTCTTCCAACGGAACTGCATATTGCTTATGACTATTGTAAGACTCAAACAACGCGAACTGCTCTTGCTCATCGATAACCAATATCTTGCCCAAGCGACCTAGATAGTTAACATTCATCCCTTTTTGTACTCTAGTCATCGTTCAATACCCTAATTCTTCGTGGTTAGAAAAAGATTACGAGTGGATTGAATACAAGGATCAAAAAAGCCGATCGCAATGATCGGCTTTCGTTAACTGTCGTTTTAGCAGAGTTCAGTTATCTATCGCTTATTTAGCGAATTCAACACCAATCTCAATATCGCCATTTAGCGTTTCTAGCATGCTGTCTAGTGCATTGCGTTCGAAGTCGCTCAGTTCACCGTAGCTAAGAATCGCTTCAGCGCCTTCTTTGCCAAGTTTAACTGGTTGTGCGAAGAATGGTGCGTGCTCGCCTTCACCTTCAACGTAGGCACACTCAATCACGTTCTCTTCGCCTTGAAGTGCTTTCACTAGAGCAAGACCGAAGCGACAAGCTGCTTGACCCATAGATAGGGTCGCACTACCGCCACCCGCTTTAGCTTCTACGACTTCAGTACCCGCGTTTTGGATGCGAGTTGTTAGCGCTGCGATTTCTTCGTCAGTAAACTCAACACCTTCAACTTGAGAAAGCAGAGGAAGGATCGTTACACCTGAGTGACCACCGATAACAGAAACACGAATGTCGCCTGGATCTTTATCTTTCAGCTCAGCAACGAACGTTTCAGAACGAATGACATCAAGAGTAGTAATACCGAATAAACGACGCTTGTCGTAAACGCCCGCTTTCTTAAGTACTTCAGCAGCGATTGGCACTGTTGTATTTACTGGGTTAGTAATGATACCAACACAAGCAGTAGGACAAGTAACGGCAATTTTTTCAGCTAGAGACTTAACAATGCCAGCGTTCACATTGAAAAGATCTGCACGATCCATACCAGGTTTACGAGCAACACCCGCAGAAATAAGCACAACATCCGCACCTTCAAGTGCTGGAGTTGGATCTTCACCCGCGTAACCTTTGATCGAAACAGGCGTTGGGATATGGCTAAGATCGGCAGCAACCCCCGGGGTTACCGGAGCGATGTCGTAAAGTGCAAGATCTGAACCAGCAGGCAGGCGGTTCTTTAGTAGTAGGGCTAGGGCTTGACCGATGCCACCAGCGGCACCAATAACAGCTACTTTCATTGTTATTCTCCTTGAGAGCTTTCTCTTATAGATTCTTTGTAGGGTAATTCTTGAGCTAAATTTAAGTTAAAAAACTATATTAATCACAAAGTGATTACAATCAATTAACGCTAGCTTTGCGACTTCGCGCAAGTCAATAAAACCGTGCTACACAGCAAGTTCGCATTATGGCGATAATCATTTGAAATGACAAAACAACTCGTCTTAAATAACACATTATCCTATTAAATTTTTACAGTGATATGACTAACAAATTACCGTGATATTTTGGCGAGAACTGAATATGTATGCGAGAATATGCAAACATCTTTGTTAATGAATAAGAATGACATATGCGCAATACAGAAAAACAAGACAACTTAGTTCGAGCTTTTAAATCACTACTAAAAGAAGAACGTTTTGGTTCGCAAGGCGAGATTGTCGATGCCCTGAAGCATGAAGGCTTTGAAAGTATCAACCAATCTAAAGTTTCGCGTATGTTAACTAAGTTTGGCGCCGTGCGAACACGCAATGCAAAAATGGAGATGGTTTATTGTCTTCCTGCTGAACTTGGTGTTCCGACGGTTTCGAGCTCTTTAAGAGAGTTAGTGTTAGATATTGATCACAACAATGCATTGGTTGTGATACACACTGGCCCTGGTGCCGCGCAGCTTATTGCTCGCTTATTAGATTCATTAGGTAAGTCAGAAGGCATACTGGGGGTAGTTGCTGGAGATGATACTATCTTCATTACTCCAACCTTATCAGTTACCACTAAGCAACTGTTCGATTCTGTATGCGAACTGTTTGAATACGCAGGATAATTGCTCACAGTTTCATAACTATCAGCCATTACTATTGGATCACAAACACCTATTTAGTTCGTGATCCAAATCACATCCTAAGATATCTATCCCGCCTCTCCCAAAAATCACTAACTCATTGATTTTAAAAAACTCAATAGCAAATAAAACACGAGATCCAACCGTCATTTGTTAGATTTTTTCGCTATATCTTTTAACATTTGAGTAATTTTCTGCCAATTTTTGATATTATTCAGCCACTTTTTCATCACATGGATTGAAAAAGGTGCCGTTTCCAAATAGGAAACTCCAGAAACGACTACACTTGTTTCAGGGTTAATAATGAATAAAGGAAGGGAAATTCATGGCATTTACCAAACTGATTAAAGTTGGGGCTATTGCAGCTGCTGTAATGGGCGCTGGCGCAGTTAACGCTCAAGAGTTCATCACAATTGGTACTGGTTCAGTAACGGGTGTTTATTACCCGACTGGTGGTGCAATTTGTAAGCTAGTGAACAAAGGCCGTAAAGACCACAACATTCGTTGTTCTGTCGAGTCTACTGGCGGTTCAATCTACAACGTTAATACCATCCGTGCTGGTGAACTAGATTTCGGTGTTGTTCAATCGGACTGGCAATACCACGGCTACAACGGTACAAGTAAGTTCAAAGACCAAGGCGAATACAAGAAACTTCGTGCTATGTTCTCTCTACATACAGAACCGTTCAACATCATCGCTCGCACCGATGCAGGTATTAACAATGTTTCAGACCTAGCTGGTAAGCGTGTCAACATTGGTAACCCTGGTTCTGGCGACCGTGCAACGATGGGTGTTGTAATGGACTCTATGGGCTGGACTAACGATAGCTTCAAGCTTGCTTCTGAACTGAAAGGTTCTGAGCGTTCACAAGCACTTTGTGATAACAAGATTGATGCATTCATCTACATGGTTGGTCACCCGAACGGATCAATTAAAGAAGCGACAACGTCTTGTGATGCAAAACTGGTTTCTGCAACAGGTCCACAGATCGACAAGATCGTAGCTGAAAACCCATACTACGCATACAGCACAGTACCTGCTGGTATGTACCGCGGTACAGATGCTGACGTAAATAGCTTCGGTGTTGCTGCAACTATGGTAACAACTTCAGACGTTTCGGATGAAGTAGCATACAACGTTGCTAAAGCAGTATTTGAAAACTTCGCAACATTCAAACGTCTGCACCCAGCATTTGCTAACCTGAAAAAAGAAGACATGGTTAAAGCGGGTATCTCTATCCCTCTTCACCCAGGTGCCGCAAAATACTACAAAGAAGTAGGTCTTCTAAAGTAACTCTACTTTAAGCCTACTAAACCAATAAGGAGGCTAGTCCTCCTTATTGGCTTTTCACGTTTTATAAAAATAATTTAAGTGAAAAGAACAACCCTTTAAGTTTCTCCAATTTGGAGGACTTACCTTCGTATCAAGCCTAAGACAAAGACGAACAAAGAACGCATTTCTCTATCCATTCACTACACTAGATAGGAAAGAAATCACGTTTAGTTGTTCGTAACAAAAGGCAGACCATCAATAATAAGGATAAAGTACATGACGCAGACAACATCACCGTCTCCAGATGTGCAAGAAATGGTGGCACAATCAGATACTGGTGCGCGTAGCCCTCGTGGTATCCAAGGCCGTATTTTATGGTTTGTGCCTCTATGTTGGTCACTGTTCCAACTTTGGTATGCATCTCCGCTGCCATTCATTTTTAACTTCGCAATTTTAAACGACACTGAAGCTCGAGCAATTCACCTTACGTTTGCTATTTTCCTAGCCTTTACCGCTTATCCAGCCATGAAGAATTCGCCTAGGGATCGCATCCCAGCCGTCGACTGGATATTAGCGCTTGTAGGTAGCTTTTCAGCTTCTTATATCTATATTTTCTATACTCAACTCGCTGAACGTTCAGGCGCTCCAACAACGTTTGATATTGTTGCAGCGGTATTCGGTATGGTTCTACTGCTTGAAGCAACACGACGCGCTTTAGGTCCACCTCTTATGGTTGTGGCAGCAGTCTTCCTACTTTACACCTTTGGTGGCCCTCACATGCCAGACGTTATTGCCCACAAAGGTGCGAGCCTGAACAAGGCAATGTCGCATCTGTGGTTAACAACAGAAGGTGTGTTCGGTGTTGCTCTTGGCGTATCAACGTCATTCGTATTCTTGTTTGTACTGTTTGGTGCAATGCTTGAGCGCGCGGGTGCAGGTGCTTACTTCATCAAAGTGGCATTCTCTCTGCTTGGCCACATGAAGGGCGGCCCAGCGAAAGCAGCCGTTGTAGCATCTGGTTTATCTGGTCTGGTATCAGGTTCTTCGATTGCTAACGTAGTTACCACAGGTACCTTTACTATCCCGCTAATGAAGCGTGTTGGTTTCCCGGGAACAAAAGCGGGTGCAGTAGAAGTCGCAGCTTCAACCAATGGTCAATTAACACCACCGATCATGGGTGCAGCAGCATTCTTGATGGTTGAGTACGTGGGCATCTCTTACGTAGAAGTAATCAAAGCAGCACTACTGCCCGCTCTGATCTCTTACATCGCCCTGATTTACATTGTTCACTTAGAGGCATGTAAAGCAGGTATGACGGGCTTACCTCGTCGTCACACACCAACTATCGTGCAAAGCCTACTCTCTTTCACTGGTACTATCTTAGGCCTATGCGTCATCAGTGCTGCGGTTTACTACGGTGTCGGCTGGACAAAAGATGTCTTTGGCGCTGCAGCCACACCAATTGTGACTGTTGCTCTATTAGTCTCTTATGTCGCTCTGGTTCGTGTTTCTGCTAAATACGCAGCTGAAGGTGGAATGGAAATCGACGAGAACCTAACAGAAGTACCTGATCCAGGCCCAACGATTAAGTCTGGCCTTCACTTCCTACTGCCTATCGTAGTTCTAGTTTGGTGTTTAACGGTTGAACGTTTCTCTCCAGGTCTATCGGCATTCTGGGCGACCGTGTTCATGATCTTCATTTTGATCACGCAGCGTCCTTTAATGACTCTGATGAACAAATCAGACGATCTCGCAGAACAAACAAAAGCAGGCTTCGTTGATCTAGCAGAGAGCTTAGTTTCAGGCGCACGTAACATGATCGGTATCGGTGTAGCGACAGCTGCAGCAGGTACGGTTGTAGGCGTGGTAACGCTGACAGGTATCGGCCTTGTAATGACCGATTTTGTTGAGTTCATCTCAGGCGGTAGCATCATTCTAATGTTGTTATTCACTGCGGTAATCAGCTTGATCTTAGGTATGGGCTTGCCAACAACGGCGAACTACATCGTTGTATCAACATTGATGGCACCAGTAATTGTTACCTTAGGTGCAGCGCACGGCTTGATCATTCCACTGATTGCGGTTCACTTATTCGTGTTCTACTTCGGTATTCTTGCGGACGATACACCTCCGGTAGGTTTGGCTGCATTTGCGGCCGCTGCGATTGCTAAATCAGACCCGATTCGTACCGGTATTCAAGGTTTTACCTACGATATCCGGACCGCGATATTGCCGTTCATGTTCATCTTCAACACCCAACTACTGTTGATGGGCATTGATTCTTGGTGGCACTTAGCACTGACGATTTTCTCTTCAGTTACTGCGGTACTTATCTTTGCAGCAGCGACACAAGGTTGGTGGTTCACTAAGAACAAGTGGTGGGAAACTATACTGCTTATCGTTCTGACCTTCTCTTTCTTCCGCCCTGGCTTCTGGTGGGACATGATTTATCCAGAGAAAGTTCTTTCACCTGGAGTTGAGATCGCTCAAATCACAGAAAATCTATCTGTGGGACAATCACTTGAATTGAGAGTCGGTGGCGAAAACTTAGAAGGTAACTATTCTGAGAAAACAGTTCGCCTTCCGTTTGAAGATTCTGCGACAACAAGTGAAGACCGCATTGCTTCAATGGGCCTAATGCTGACCCAAGCTGACGATAAGATGATTGTTGATATGGTTGAGTTTGGTAGCCCTGCTGAAGCTGCTGGCATTGACTTTGATTGGGAAATTAAATCCGTTATCCAAGATGCAGAACGACCAATGAAAGAGTGGGTATTCTTACCTGCCCTATTAATTTTGATTGGTTTAGCGATGAACCAAAGAAGGCGTGCTCGTAAGGATGAGATTAGCGCGTAATGGATAGAGCCAAATAGCGCTCTACTCTATTTGGCTTTTTACTACATGGAAAAGATAATTACAGCGCTTGGTATGTACTCGGCGCTGCTCAAAAAGAGACGAATACATGTATAGACAAATCCTTGTTCCCGTTGATCTGAACGACAAAGGCTTTTCTGATAAAGCGGTCGAGCTAGCGGTATGGCACGCGAAACACAGTAATGCTGAGATCCACATTCTGAACGTATTACCGGGCATCCACATGTCGATGGTAGCGTCTTACTTTCCGAAAGATGCAGCAAACCAAATGAAGCTTGATGTTAAAAATCAGCTGAAAGAATTTGCTGATAAGCATATCGACGATGATGTGATCTATAAAGTTCACGTTGCCGAAGGCAAGACCTACACAACGATTCTTGATTGCGCAGAGAAACTAGGGGCAGATCTTATCGTGATGCCTAGTCATAAGCGTTCAAAAATCGACAAGGTTGTACTTGGTTCTGTTGCAAGCAAAGTGGTTCAGAACTCACCAATCAATGTATTGGTAGTTAAGCCGCAAGGCTAAATCACTTAATCGACACAACGATCTAAATCTAAAAAGGTTGGCCTAAAAGCCAACCTTTTTTTATTTTGTGCTTGCACCATTAAATACTTCCAATCAACTCACTAAGTTCTGCGGATTACCTGCAACAAACCCATCAATATTATCGATTAAGATATCAGACAGTTTTTGAATTGAACTGTCGCTGCCCCACGCCACATGTGGTGTTAGCAGTAAATTAGGTAAGTGGCTGTTAGCCAATAGTGGATTCGAATTATCTGCAGGTTCTTGTGTAAACACATCCATGCCCGCACCTGCAATCTCATTACTTTTCAAAGCTTCAACTAAGGCCTGCTCATCGACAAGTCCACCACGGCCAGCATTAATTAATACCGCACTTGATTTCATCATGGTTAGCTCTCGCTCTGAAATCAGATTTCGAGTCGCTTCAGTTAATGGACAATGTAAGCTGATCGCATCCGCTTGCTGTAACACCTTATCAAAAGGTAGATACCCTTCTCGACAAGAATCTGCCCCTTTACGCTCAGTAAAGATGACATTCATACCAATCGCTTTTGCTAATATCGCGGTCGCTTGCCCTAAGCTACCACTCCCTATTAAGCCCAATGTACTGCCTGCAACATCTTGAATCGGATGAGTAAAGAAACAGAATTGTTTGTCCTTTTGCCACTCGCCTGTCTCGATATCTTGATGATAACCAACGAGGTTTCGCTTAAGCGTAAACAGCATCGCGATAACATGTTCAGGTACCGATTGAGTCGCGTAGCCCTGTACGTTAGCCACTGCGATATTGTTACCCTTGCAGTACTCTACATCGACATTGTTCACACCCGTTGCTGAAACAGCTATTAGCTTAAGTTGTTGTGCTTGAGCTAAATTCGATTCGTTGAGCACAACCTTATTGGTA
Source organism: Vibrio sp. 1F253 (assembly GCF_041439295.1). Taxonomy (NCBI): domain Bacteria; kingdom Pseudomonadati; phylum Pseudomonadota; class Gammaproteobacteria; order Vibrionales; family Vibrionaceae; genus Vibrio; species Vibrio sp. 1F253. The sequence goes on from NZ_JBGONU010000003.1 coordinate 158,515, forward strand.
ATAACCACATCAGCGTCTTCAACTCGTTCAGACACTTGCTCCGGCGAAGTGAAATCATACTCAACCCATTGATGTTCAAAGCTAAGAGGTTTTAAATGTATTTGAGATGGGATGGTCGCTCGGTCGAGAAAGACCACTTTCAACTTCGGCATTGTACGTCCTTGCATTGGTATTAGTTTAACCATTCTAAGCTTTTAGCTTACTGTAGTCTGGAAGCTCTGGCGCAATTTCAAAGTGCTGTTCGATTTGTGGTGAAGCTTGAGGATAAAAATCACATGGCACGAAAGCTTTGAAAAACTGATTATTAGCCGGATGATAAAAACTCAGTTCACATGCGTGTAAAGCTAACCTATCGCTATAATTAAACGCATCTGGTGTTGCATAAAACTCGTCGCCCACAATTGGATTCCCTAGTTCCATGCAGTGAACACGCAACTGATGAGAGCGACCAGTGATCGGCAGCAATTTCAATAATGTCGTTTGAGGCTCTTGTTGCTCCACGATATATCGAGTCTGTGATGGTTTACCCTCGTCGAAACACACTTTCTGTCTAGGACGATTCGGCCAGTCGCAAATAAGAGGAAGGTCAATCAAACCTTCTGCTTCTTCTACTGAACCCCATACTCGCGCGTAATAAAGTTTGTGTGTCAGTCGATATTGAAACTGCTTCTTCAAATGACGCTCAGCTTGTTTGTGTTTAGCGAGCAGCATCAAGCCCGATGTCGACATGTCTAATCGATGTACGACTTGAATCTCTGGAAATTCGACAACTAACCGACTCCACATACTGTCGTAGTGTTCTGGCAGTCTCCCCGGCACCGAAAGTAGGCCTGCAGGCTTGTTCACCACAAGAATATCATCATCTTGATAGACAATATCAGTCCACGGTTCACGTGGGGGTGTGTACTGTTCTAACGCCATTAGAGCCTCTTAATTACTGGTTGATAAATAATTTATGGTCGACTTGTTTATTAAAAAATACAATTTTAAACACTTTTGTACATAAAAGTTGACGAAACTACAAAACATGGTATTGATAAGGTAACGGAAAATAAGAACTAAGCCTCAAAGGAAAAACGATGGAAAGTACGGCTAAAACCACCTCAACACCAACCTCCGCACCACTTTCAAGCCTGATTAAATCTCTTGGCCCAGGAATCATGATGGCCGCTGCTGCGGTCGGTGGATCTCACTTAGTCGCTTCAACGAAAGCTGGCGCTATTTATGGATGGCAACTAGCCGCACTGATTCTTTTAGTTAACGTATTTAAGTACCCATTCTTTAGAGCCGGCATCCAATATACCCTTGGTACTGGGCAAAGCTTGGTGGAAGGATATTCTAACCTCGGTCGACCTTACCTTGTTATCTTTTCGATACTAAGTGCCATTTCCGCCGTGGTAAATACCGCTGCCTTACTGCTATTCAGTGCAAGCTTACTGAGTTACTTTATTCCTTTTGATTTGGCCACCAGCACATTGTGCATGATCGTTTTAGCGACGTGTTTGATCATTCTATTCGCTGGCCATTATCGCGCGCTCGATACACTGTCTAAAGCGATCATGGCGATCCTGACCATCACAACCTTGGCTGCAGTCGCTATTGCTATCGGCTCTCCAGTTGAACCTGATGCGGCTTTTGTTCCACCATCACCTTGGTCATTGGCAGCTATTGGCTTTATCGTTGTCACTATGGGTTGGATGCCCGCGCCTATCGAGATATCAAGCATCACCTCTATGTGGCTAAAAAGCCAAAAAGAGAAACAAGAAGTGACCGCTCAATCTGCACTGTTCGATTTCAACGTAGGCTACATTGGTACGGCACTGCTTGCTTTGGTATTCGTTGCTTTAGGTGCACTAGTACTTCATGGAACAGGCGTTGAACTGTCTCGCTCTGGTGTTGGCTTCACCCATCAATTGGTCGGCATCTACGCTTCCACGATTGGTGAATGGTCTCGTCCACTGATCGCTCTTATCGCCTTCTTCTGTATCTTTGGCAGTACCATTACCGTTATCGATGGTTACTCACGCGTGCTTGCCGAATCACAGCGCCTGTTATTGAAAAAAGAATCGAGCCCAAAAATGCTGCAAGGCTGGATCATCATTGTCTCTCTCGCGGCACTCGCAATTGTGATGTTCTTCAGCGCAGCACTGATGCCAATGCTTGATTTTGCGATGGTGCTTGCCTTTGCTACTACGCCATTCTTCGCATTGCTTAACTTCATCTTAGTAAGCAAAACGAAGCTTCCTGAAGCGTTGGCGATTGGCACTAAGCTAAAATGGTTGTCTGTGGCAGGCCTTGTTTACCTATTTGGCTTCTTAGCTCTGTTCGTTTGGTGGAAGTGGTTGATGTAATCTGCTCTCCAAATTCTTAGCCAAACTGTTAACCACGCTCTTAACCAAACTACAGATAAAAATAAGGCCTTCGTGATGAAGGCCTTATTTCGTTAAAGCATTTAGCTAATTCAAAACTAGTTGTGAGAAACCACAATCAAGCGTAACGAATCCAGCTGAACTTGAGCTTTGCTGATGTAACCCGTCAGTTCATTGATTTGAGCTTCGATAACCTCTAGCTCTTCATCACGAATGTTAGGGTTGACCGCTTTAAGCGCTTGTAGACGCTCTAGCTCGCCATTCAAGTTGGTTTGCATATCTTTCTGGGCTTGCTGACGAACTTCTTCAACCTTCGGCAGTACATGCGTCTCACCGGCTTCAATTAACTTGTGAATTTCACCCTGTACTGAATTCACCAACTTGCTTGCCAAGTGGCGGTTTACCGGGCTTAGTTGACGGTTAAAGCTATCGAATTCAACCTGAGCAGATAAATCGTTACCACGACCATCCATCATCAAGCGAATCGGAGTCTTAGGTAGGAACTGGCTGATACCGCTACGCTTTGGCGCTTGTGCATCAACAAGGTAAACCAACTCAAGTAGAATCGTACCGACTGGCAGCGCTTTGTTCTTCAATAGAGATACCGCAGACGCACCCACACCTTCGCTCAATAGCAGATCAATACCGCCCTGAATCATTGGGTGTTCCCAGCTAATAAAATTCATGTCTTCACGAGAAAGCGCGGTTTCACGGTCAAACGTAATCGTTGCACCTTCATAAGGTAAGCCTGGGTAGCTTGGCACCATCATGTGTTCAGAAGGTGTCACAACTAGTGCATTTTCACCCTTGTCATCTTGGTTCAGACCAATGGTGTCAAACAGGCTCAGTGCAAAAGAAACTAGGTTAGTATCACCATCGGTAGAAGCAATTTTCTCTGCAATCTCATGGGCTTTATCGCCACCATTTGAATGCATCTCTAGTAGGCGGTCTCGGCCTTTTTCTAGATCCGATTTCAGGCTTTGATTGAGCTTCGCTGATTCTTCAATGACTTCATCAAGCTGCTCAGTGTTACCAGAAGCCAGCATTTCGATCAGTACATCAGAATACTTATCGTAAACCGTGCGACCAGTAGGACAAGTCTCTGCGAATGCATTCAAACCTTCATCGAACCAACGCGCTAGAATCGCTTGCGATGTGCCTTTTAGGTAAGGGACATGAATGTCGATATCTCGAAGTTGACCGATACGGTCCAAACGACCAATACGTTGTTCAAGCAAATCAGGGTTAAACGGAAGATCGAACATCACTAACTGGTTAGCAAACTGGAAGTTACGACCTTCAGAACCGATTTCGCTACAGATAAGAACCTGAGCGCCGCCCTCTTCTTGAGCAAAATAAGCCGCAGCTTTATCACGCTCTAGAATCGACATGCCTTCGTGGAATACCGTTGCACGCACGCCTTCACGCTCACGCAGTGCTTGCTCTAATTGCAAAGCAGTACTCGCACGCGACGCGATCACTAGGATCTTCTCGCTGCGCTTGTCTTGAATCTTTTCAATCAACCAGTTCACACGAGAATCGAACTGCCACCAGCTTGAATCTTCACCTTCAAACTCTTGGAAGATCTCTTCTGGGTACAGCATCTTCATTGCACGAGCTTCGGGAGCCATCTTGCCACCGATCATGCCAGATACACGCATTGAGGTTGTGTACTGCGTTGGAATTTCCATCGGCAGTAGGTTTACATTACGCTTAGGGAAGCCTTTGATTGCAGCACGTGTATTTCTGAAAAGAACACGGCCTGTACCATGGCGATCCATAAGGTTATCAATCAATTCTTGGCGAGCTAACGCTTGCTCTTCTTCGCTGCTATCACCTTCAATCACACGGAACAGAGGCTCAACATCTTGCTCAGAGAGCAGTTCCGTAATCTGGTTCTTCGCGCTGTTTTCAAGCTTCACGCCGGAGAACAATGCCGTTACTGCATCAGCAACCGGTGCGTATTGGTCTTCTTCTTCAACGAATGCTTCGTAATCGTAGAAGCGATCAGGATCAAGCAGACGCAGACGTGCAAAGTGGCTCTCACGACCTAGTTGTTCAGGCGTTGCTGTTAGTAGTAGCACACCAGACGTATTTTCCGCTAAGCCTTCAACCACTTGGTATTCACGACTTGGTTTGTCTTGGCTCCACTCAAGGTGATGCGCTTCATCGACAACCAACAAGTCCCACTCGCCTTCAAGTGCTTGCTCGTAGCGCTTACGGCTCTTACGTAGGAAGTCCAAAGAACACAGAACGTACTGCTGGGTATCAAACGGGTTGTCCGATTCAGCAAACGCTTCAATACAGCGCTCTTCGTCAAAGATAGAGAAATGCAGATTGAAACGACGCATCATCTCTACTAACCACTGGTGCTGTAGAGTTTCAGGAACCACAATCAGAATACGTTCAGCACGGCCAGACAACACCTGTTGGTGGATGATCATGCCCGCTTCAATGGTTTTACCTAGGCCAACCTCATCAGCCAGTAAAACGCGCGGAGCGTGACGACGACCCACTTCATGAGCGATGTATAACTGGTGAGGGATCAAGCCAGCACGCATACCACACAAGCCACGCATAGGGCTCTTGTGTTGTTGGTACTGGTTGCTCAGCGCGCGGTAACGCAACACAAAGTTATCCATACGGTCGATTTGACCTGCGTACAGCTTGTCTTGTGGCTTGTTAAAGCGGATCTGGTTGCTTAAGAAGATTTCACGCAGAGTGACTTCTGTTTCTTGGGTATCTTCGCGAGTACCTAAGTAAGTCAGCAGACCTTTGTCTTCGATAACTTCCTCGACAGACAGAGACCAACCTTCTTGGCATTCGATGACATCGCCTACATTAAACGTTACTCGGGTTACGGGAGCATCAGTACGTGCATAAACACGGTTTTCTTCTGACGCTGCAAACATTAGTGTCACTGTGCGAGCATCCATTGCTACAACGGTACCTAAACCTAAATCGCTCTCCGTATCGCTTATCCAGCGTTGCCCCAAAGCAAATGTCATGAATCGACTACCTCAATCTTATAGTTGGAATTTGGTCTTCTTAACTGCAGTTTCAAACAAGAACGTTATCCGCTCCTGAACTAAAAATATAGCCAAAAATGTCTAGTTTGCAGCCACTTTTTAAGTGCGCTCTCAATAATAAATATCTCGAGAAAATGGTGCAGAAAAAGGTCGCTAATCTTACTCGATGCTGTGATTTAGGTCACGCCTAAAGGAGATGATTTCATGCTTTTTTTCTGTTTTCGCCAGTGCAATCAAACTGTCAAAAATTCATGGTTAATCTATAGGTAGCAGATTGCTGCTCTCAAACGAACACGCGATATTTACTCGTAACGATATGGCGTTGTTCCTCTAGATGAAGTTTAGGTGAGTAGTTGACTATCACCAGAATCAGATACTAATCTTTATATGAGCTTTATCTACGTTCAATGAATGCAAGGCAAGCCGCACGTCGGCAAGGAGATGCTATGGGCGAGACCAACCGGAAGCTATTTGTTTTAGACACCAATATCCTACTTCACGAACCCTTCGCTATATTTTCTTTCCAAGAGCACGATGTCGTTATCCCCATGACAGTGCTAGAAGAACTCGACAGAATCAAAGACAGTAAAAGAGACGTTGCTCGAGATGCAAGAATTGCGATTCGAACGCTCGAAGACCTGTTCAGGGAAGCTACACCAGATCAAATATCGGAAGGCATCCCTTTTTCTAAAGACATAAACGCCTCTGGCAGTATTTCAATACTCGCAGATTACGAACTTCAAGAAAGCATCAAGGCCTTCGCCGACGACAAAGCAAGCGATAACCGAATCCTCAACGCTGTCCTCTATCTTCAAAATAAACGCGCACCACGCGAAGTGGTTCTCATCACCAAAGACATCAATATGCGTTTGCGAGCAAAAGGCGCTGGTGTCCGTTTTGTTGAAGATTATCAAACCGACCAACTGATTGATGATATCCAATACCTCACTAAAGGCTTCCAACAACTGGAAGGCTCATTTTGGGATGGTATCGACAATGTCGAGAGCAGAAGTTTAGGCGGAAAGACGCTACACACCTTAGCAAGAGCACCTTTCGAACCTACGTTCCTCAACCAATATGTGATTGACGAAGAGAGTGACTTTGCCGCTCGAGTCGAGGAGATTGAGCCGGAAAGCATTACCCTGAGAGACCTCAGTCGTGAAAGGCTAATGAATCGCAGGGCATGGGACATCACACCAAAAAACGTCTATCAGGGCATGGCGATTGATGCGCTGCTCGACCCTGATATTGATCTGGTGATTCTCACTGGTGCAGCGGGTAGTGGTAAGACGCTGTTAGCCATGGCTGCTGCACTTGAACAAACCATTGAGCGTAAACAGTTCGATAAGATCATCGTAACCCGCAACACCCCTGATATTGGTGAATCGATAGGTTTCCTTCCGGGTACAGAGGAAGAGAAGATGTTGCCTTGGTTAGCCGCAGTGACCGATACACTGGAAGCGCTGCACAAGAACGACCACTGCACAGAAGGCTCGATGAAGTACATTTGTGACAAAGCCAATATCCAGTTCAAATCAATCAACTTCATGCGTGGCCGCTCGATTCAGAATGCATTTGTGCTTTTGGATGAGTGTCAGAACCTCACCGCTTCGCAGATCAAAACCATCATCACCCGTTGTGGTGAAGGTACTAAGATCGTCTGCTCAGGTAACTTAGCGCAGATAGATTCTTCTTACCTAACCCCTGTGACTTCAGGCTTAACCTACATGGTTGAGCGTTTTAAAAACTTCGAAGGCAGTGCCAACATCCACCTCAATGGTGTGGTGCGTAGCCGACTGGCTGAGTTTGCGGAAGAGAACATGTAATAGCTTTTTTGCTCTTACTCATCATTCACCCAAAAACAAAAAGCGCCTCACATTGGAGGCGCTTTTCAATTTAATATTTTGAAGTAAGTCGGCAGAGGTTAGTCTGAATTACTCAGTACCACCAACGGTTAGCGAGTCTAGTTTCAATGTTGGTTGACCAACACCCACTGGCACACTTTGACCAGCCTTACCACACACACCCACACCACGGTCGATGCTTAGGTCGTTACCCACCATAGACACCTGCTGCATCGCTTCGATACCAGAACCGATTAACGTCGCGCCTTTCACTGGGTGAGTGATCTTGCCGTTTTCAATCATGTACGCTTCAGAAGCTGAGAATACAAACTTACCTGATGTGATATCGACCTGACCGCCGCCGAAGTTCGGGGCGTAGATACCTTTCTCAACCGTTGCAATGATCTCTTCAGGCGTGTGTTCGCCCGGTAGCATGTATGTATTCGTCATACGTGGCATTGGAAGGTGCGCGTAAGACTCACGACGACCATTACCTGTTGGGGCTACACCCATTAGACGAGCGTTTAGCTTATCTTGCATGTAACCTTTTAGGATGCCGTTTTCGATTAGCGTATTGTACTGACCATTAACACCCTCATCATCAACGTTCAATGAACCGCGTAGATCTGTTAATGTGCCGTCATCAACAATCGTACATAGGCTTGATGTAACTTGCTCGCCGATTTTGCCAGAAAATACTGAAGACTCTTTACGGTTGAAATCACCTTCTAAACCGTGGCCTACCGCTTCATGCAGTAGAACACCCGGCCAACCAGAACCAAGAACCACAGGCATTGCACCAGCAGGCGCAGCAACCGCTTCAAGGTTAACTAATGCCTGGCGAATCGCTTCATCAGCGAATTGGTAAGCAACTTGAGAACCGTTAGCATCACTTAAGAAGAAATCGTAACCAAAACGACCACCGCCACCGGCACTGCCACGTTCACGACGATCGCCTTTCTGTGCAAGTACGCTAATTGATAGACGAACCAACGGGCGAATATCACCAGCGAAAGTACCATCAGTTGCCGCAACAAGCATCTGTTCATGTACACCACTTAGGCTCACCGATACTTCAGTTACCATCGGTTCTTTAGTACGAATGTAAGCATCAAGCGCTTTAAGTAATTCTGTCTTTTGCTGTTTTTCCCAGCTTGCTAGCGGATTAACTGCATCATAGTAAGCTTGGTTAGAGTTACGCTTGAAAGCTTGTACCTTACCGTTTTGGCCTTGCTTAGCGATACCGCGAGCCGCGATTGCACTCTGTTTAAGGCCATCCAATTGGATTTGGTCAGAGTAAGCAAAACCGGTTTTTTCACCAGATACCGCTCGTACACCAAGACCACAATCGATATTGAAAGAGCCGTCTTTAATAATGCTGTCTTCTAGCACTAAAGATTCATGCCAGCTTGACTGAAAGTAGATATCAGCATAATCAATTTGGCGGGTAGCAATGCTCGCCAATGTATCTGCGATATTTTGCTCCGTCAGCCCTGTTGGGTTCAGTAGCGATTCTTCAATTTGATTGATGCTCATAAATGGCTCTTATTTGTAATTAAAATTGATTGGTAAATCGAGAATGCTGCGCGATTGGCATATTTTGCCTGATTGATTCGCAACTGGATGTGTCTATCTCAACCACCATACTTTTAGGATCTTGGTCTAGCTGTGCAACCACTCGCCCCCATGGATCAACCACCATTGAGTGTCCCCATGTTTCTCTTTGGCAAGGGTGATTTCCGCCTTGCCCTACCGCGATAATCCACGATTGCGTTTCGATCGCGCGGCATCTTAATAATGCTTCCCAGTGAGCTTGCCCTGTTACTGCGGTAAAAGCTGCCGGTACCACTATGATTTGTGCACCTTGCTTGCGTAACTCTGAATACAAGTGCGGAAAGCGCACATCATAACAAATACTCAAACCTAAGCGACCAAAAGGCGTTTCCGTTGTTACCACTCGGTCACCGGGCGTGAAAATATCCGATTCTCGATAGCACTTATGTGCATCAGCAACATCCACATCAAACATGTGTAACTTATCGTAATGGGCCACTAGACAACCAAAATCATCAATCACCAAGGTTGTGGTAGTCACGCCTTTAGCTGTGCTTATCGGCATACTGCCAATAACAATCCAAATTCGGTAAAGCTTTGCTAGCTCAGAGACTTTCTTTTGCAGTGGGCCATCATTTAGAGGCTCAGCATACTGGTGATAGTCGGCTTTACTGCCAAAGACTAACGCGTTTTCAGGGCACACAACCCACTTAGCCCCCAACTCTTTGCACTTTGCTACTTCTTGAGCAAGATAATCAAAGTTCAAGTCAGGGCGAGGGCCTGATGTCATTTGAATCAACCCAACACAATCCATGTGTATCGCTCCTCCATTCATTATGATTCAGAAATCAGCATTTCACCGTATATTAGCTGATTAGGATACTAAGGTCTTTTCGGCTAATTTAAGGTTCATTTGGCTAATTTAAGGCTTATTCGGCCAATTTTCTGAGTTTTTCTGGTAGCTGGAATTCTCCAGAACTGCGAGAAAGCTCGCTCACTGTTGGTGAATCCAACGGCCCTTTCACCGAATAATTAACTTGGGTAAAGACTTCAACAACCGGTGAAATAACCGTAGTCACCGCTAACACGTATAGCGCTGTTTGAGGCGTTACCGCAAAAGCCGTTAATACTGGAATCCCGGAGGTGATATCTGGGGTGAAGTTCACTTCAGCATCGACCTCGCGTGTATTGAGGTTGGCGATCCCTTTTATTTTCATCTCACCGGCGACCGCATCCATATTCAGATCGTTAGTCAGAAAGATACCATTTTGAATCTCGCCAGTTCCTGTGATGCTGTTGAATGCCATGCCATTATCAAATACGTCCGAGAAGTCGAGCTGCATCTTACGGATAATCGAATCTAGGCTAAACAGCCCCAGTAATCGAGCTGCGCCACTCACATCCGAGATAATACCTTTACCAAATTGGGTTTTAACGTTGCCATCAAGGGTATCCATTTTGATCCCCCAAGGCGAACCATCCCAAGTCAATTGACCTTCTAACTCAAAGGGCGCTTTTTGAATCCCGGAAGTAATACCGAAACGCTCCATTAACTCACTGTTGTTTTCACCTTCAACATCAAGAGTTAACGATGAGTGACTCTTATCACCTTGCAGTTCCCACCAGCCACTGATATCCGCTTTATTTCCGCCGCTTCGAACCTGAATCTTATTCCACTCAATGCGATCTTCCTGCCTAGTCATCTCAACATCAACCTTACCAACTTTATACCCTTGCAGCCAAAAGTCGTTCAGGGTCAGCGTCAAATTCGGCATCGCATCATGGAGCTTTCTATCCAACTCAGAGATCAATGGTGCTTCTTGCGCTTTGCGCTGTAGCAGTTGCTCTTGGTTGTTCTTGTCACTCCACTCAGGAACAAACAGATGCAGGCGATCCAATGAAACAGTCAAATCATAAGGAGGCAAGTAATTGACATCACCTTCTAACTCTTGACTAGAGACTTCCATTTGCCACGCTTGCTTATTTTTTCGAGCGCTAAAATCGACATCATTCCAAGAAATACCACCTAAGATCAGTTCTTTGCTCTCGAAGGTGATGCGACGTGGCGCAGGAATGGTTGGCGTGTTCATCTGGCTAAGGACAGCATCCGATGGTTGCACTGGCTCCATGACTACTGACAGCCAGTCATCGGCATTGAACTTATCGGTACGAATCAAGGCATGGTGCCCTACCACGGGGCTAATTTTATAGCCACCACGACCAAGGACTAAATTGGTCGCCGTTAATTCAGGAACATCGCCGGAAATATCAATCTCAGCTTGGTATTTAGTGCTCGGCAATTGCAGACGCGCGGTAATCGATTCTTGATTGCCCGAGGCTTGTAGCCTTGCCGAGCCACTTTCTAATGACTTTTTAGCTAATGGGTATGGGTAATCACTCGCTAAGTATTTGAGGTCTGACTGTAAGTCGAGTTGGTAAGTAAAACCAATATCATTAAGTTGAATATCGATCTGGCTTTGCCATTGTGCATGACCCGACAAACGGCTTAACCACTGCTCTCCGACATACGGCTTTAGAGGATTGACGTCCCAATCACCTAACACATCAAGATCCACTGCATAGCCAGGTCCATCATTAAGACCTTTAAAGTCAACCGAGATACCTTGATTAAGCAAATCAGCTGCAAGACCACTTGCTGTCACGACATCATTATCAAATTCAATACGACCAGTGGTGTTCTCTAGCACCATTGGTGGAGCTTCAATCTCAACATGATTACCACTCAGATCTGCATATCCCCACGCTCTAGGTTCTTGTTCAGAATCAAACGGAATATTAAGCTGGAACTCAGAAGAGACATCACCACTCACTTTAAGCGCAGTTAACGCAGCACCCACAGAATCTACGAGTGGCGAAGCAGTCATGTAATTTCGAACTGCATTACCAGACGCCGTTGCTTTAGCTTCAATTTCGATATGACCGCCTTCCCCTAAATAAGGAATACGACCAGTGATTCGATCTGCCGCCACATCCATCAATTGAGCGGAGCGAGAGTCTAAATACATCGCATCATTTTCAAATAACAGGTCAAGTTGAAGGTCGGTTATCAATGGCCACGCGGTATCGAAGCTGAACTTAGCGTCTTCTAAGCCAACCCAAACTTGGAAAATACCATCATGATTGGTGTACGGGTATTGGGCTAATTCACCATGCCAAAGTAATTTAACGGTGTCGGCCTTACCCGCTTGAATCGCTGTTGAAAGGTAATCGGTTAAGTCTTGGCCAAGTGCCAATGTCGGCAAATAGCGCCATGTCTCACCGACGTTGTAAGCGTCCGCTTCACCATAGAAAGAAAGATAAGGGCTAGCGTTATTTGGAAAGTCCAAGCGAAATGCGCCTAGTACTTGTAAATCTGGCGTGGCTGCAGTGATTTTGTCCGACCACAGTTTCCAGCCGTTTTCATCTTGCTGCCAAACAATATCAACCTGACCTTGTTTGATATTCAGAGGCGCTTGGAAAACATCACCATAAGGAAACACATCATCAATAACATATAAGCTGGCTTTCGCTTCCGAAGCCGAGCCAAACACATGCCCTGATACTTGGCTAAAGCCAGGGACTAACTCCCATTGTTCGATCGCCAAATCGGAAAAGTTCGCAGAGTAACGCAAGCTTTCAATTCCAGAGCCCATCGCAACGCGAATGTCTGAAACGATACCGCCCGGAGCCAATGCATTGATCATTTGGGTAGATTGCGAAGAATCTGGCATCAACTTGATCAACGGGGTAATGGTTTCAACATCAAGTTCAGAAACATTAAGTTCCCACGGGCCTTTATTCCACTTGAAAGCGACATCAAGCTCAGGCCAAGGCCTGTCATCCGTTCTTAGATTTAGTGAGTGACCATTTACCTGCCATCCACCATCAATTGGTGATAATTTAAAAACACCCGACTCAAGCATCAAGTCATGTTGACCACCTTCATTCCAAGTCAGTTCTGAAGGTAATACCTCAACATAAGCGCTAACTGGCTTGCTATTTCGTAGCGTTAGCCAGCTATTCAAGCTCACCGTGCCCGTCTCAATGCCGGATTCTGCCTGCATATAACGAGTTAACCAAGGCATTACTGAGATACTATCCGCGCTGACATAAAACTCGCCCGTCATATCAGTTAAAGAACCACCATCAACAAAGTTAGCACTTACTGACAAAGAGTTGAGGTTAGCGTCTTTAATACTTACTACACCCTCCGTAAGGTGATGTTTACCTGAGTTTTGCCATTTTAAAGTTTCGAGATCAAGCTGACGTTCTTCACCAGAGATAGTTCGATATAGAAGAGAGGAATCTTTAGCGGTCACATCCACCAAAGTTTTTAAAAGTAAATTGTCCAGCTCCTGCATCACTCGCTTGGAAGAGCCGGGGTCTTTAGGTACATCTTTACCGTTTTGCCCGGCAAATAGATCAATTGAGCGGATGTCGAGGTACATTTGATTCATGACCAAATCGGCCACGACAGGACGCATCTGCACGACCGATTGAATCAAGTCAAACTCAACTTCAACACGCTCAACAGAGAAAGCTACATCTTCTGCGTTGGGAAGGCTAGCCTTAACACCTTGCAGAGCAATAGAGGGATGAGTGTTACGCCAAAAACCACCCACATCTTGAATAGAAAACTCAAAACCGGAATGTTGGTTTACCCAAAGCTCAATTTCAGATTGATACTTATTTAAATTGGGTAAGGCTACACGCAGTGTAGTGACAGCAATGGCTAGTGTTACTAAGAGAGTAACCACTAACCATAAACATGTACGAAGAATCAGAGTAACGCTTGAACTCACAAAATATCCATTACATCATAACAACATCAAACTGCTCTTGTATGTACAGAGGCTCAGCCTGGATTTTAACTTGCTTACCAATAAACACTTCAAGCTCAGCAAGCGCGTGAGATTCCTCGCCTTCTAACGCCTCGGCAACGGCAGCCGCCGCATAAACAACAAACTTATCGGCGTCATACGCGCGATTCACTCGTGTGATCTCTCGAAGAATTTCATAACAAACGGTTTCAACTGTCTTCACGCTACCGCGACCTTCACAAGCAGGGCAGCTAGAACACAGAATATGCTCAATACTTTCACGAGTACGTTTACGAGTCATCTCAACCAAACCAAGCTGTGTGAAGCCATTAATGTTGGTTTTCACACGGTCTTTGTCTAATGCAGCTTCTAAAGAAGTTAGTACTCGCTTACGGTGTTCTTCAGACAGCATATCAATAAAATCGATAATGATGATGCCGCCTAAGTTACGAAGGCGAAGTTGACGAGCAATAGCTTGTGTCGCTTCGACGTTAGTATTGAAAATCGTCTCTTCTAGATTACGACGACCAACAAAGGCACCAGTATTGATGTCGACGGTTGTCATCGCTTCTGTTTGGTCGATAATCAGATACCCACCAGACTTCAATTCGACTTTGCGATCCAATGAACGTTGAATTTCGTTCTCGGTATCGTACATATCAAAGATAGGCTTATCACCTTCATACAACTCAAGCTTGTCTGTTAGCTCAGGCACGTATTCAGAAGTAAACTCTTTTAGATTTTCATATTCTAGACGAGAGTCGACCTGAATCTTGCTCAGCTCAGTACCGACAAAATCACGTAAGATACGTTGGCTTAAGCACAACTCACCATACAAGCGAGTACGAGCTTTGTGCTTACCACGACGTTCTAACACCTTTAGCCATAATCGCTTCAAGAATGCGGCATCTTGCGCCAACTCATTTGAATCTGCGCCTTCTGCTGCCGTGCGGATGATAAAGCCACCGTGCTCGTCACAGTAACGAGACACGACTTTTTTTAGGCGGTTGCGTTCTGACTCACTATCAATTCTCTGAGAAACACCAACGTGGCTTGCGCCCGGCATGAATACCAGATAACGAGATGGCAAAGTAATGTCTGTGGTTAGACGGGCACCTTTGGTACCAAGAGGATCTTTGACCACTTGAACGACAATATCTTGCCCTTGGCGAACAAGCTCTGAAATATCACGAACCTGAAATTGCTTCTTTTCATTCTCAGCAACACATTCAGTGTGGGGGACAATATCAGAGGCGTGCAAAAAAGCTGCTTTATCAAGGCCAATATCCACAAATGCCGCCTGCATTCCAGGCAAAACACGGCTTACACGTCCTTTGTAGATATTTCCTACGATCCCGCGTCGAGCATCTCGTTCGACATGGATCTCTTGAAGAGCTCCCCCTTCAATCATGGCCACACGAGTCTCACTCGGGGTCACGTTCAGCAACAATTCAGCACTCATGGTGCACCTCAGATTAGTAATTATAAGAATTCTTGCAGTAGCTGGTCCGTTTCAAATAAAGGTAAGCCGACAACGGCGTAATAACTACCTTCGATTCGGGTAACAAAGCGTCCGCCCAAACCTTGGATCCCATAGCTACCAGCTTTATCGCATGGCTCCCCTGTTTGCCAGTATTGTTCTATTTCTTTTTCACTGAGGGGTTTAAACCATACGTCGGTAATAATGATTTCTGTCTTTTGTTTTTCTTCCGATACAACAGAAACTGCCGTCATCACTTGGTGACGATCATTCGCTAACTGAGTAAGCATACGCTTAGAGTCAGCAAGGTCTATTGGCTTCTCGAGCACTTGCCCTTGGCTTACGACGACTGTGTCAGAGCCCAGAACCACTGTTTCAGAATCAAGAGAACTAGCAACTACAGTATCAGAACCAGAAGCAACATGCTGTTTTTCAGAAGGGTTACCTTTCAATAAAGACAACGCAGCTAAGGCTTTATCTAAAGATAGTCGCTTAACGTACTCTTCGGCGGTTTCTTGAGCGTGTTTACACTCTTCGACATCAGTTACAAGGACAGAAAACTCATAACCGAGTTGAGATAACAATTCTTTGCGGCGTGGAGAGCCGGATGCCAAAACTAAATGTTTCTTTTCCATCGTCACTCTACCTTACATGCCAATGGCGACGTACACGTCTCATTAATAAAAACATCCAAGGCCAAAGTATACAGTTTATCAATGCGCTCCATAGCGATAACGGATTGAAAACGACATCTTGGATCAAATATTCACCAAAGAATATCAGCACTTCAAACAACACTGTTAAGGCTGCAATGATTATCGCTTGCTGCCATAGCGCCATATTTCGAATCACGAGGAAGTTCATTGCAATAATGTACATTACTATTGCCATCATCATGCCTCTAATACCGAGAGTCGAACCGATCAAAAGGTCCCACAATAAGCCCAGTACTAGAGCACTACCAACGTTAACTCTGTAAGGTAACGCTAAAACCCAATAGCAGGTAACCAGTAATAACCAAGATGGCCTGAATAGGTCTAAACTACCCGGCCAAGGGATCGTTTGTAGAATAAGTGCTATCAAAAATGAGCAGCCAATTACGACTTTGCTTCTTAAAACGCTATTGGCCATTTTCACCTTCTAACAATGCTTGTTCGATACTGGATTGTTCTGCTTGCATCTGTTTATTTTCATCAGGCCACACAAGCAACAAGTATCTGAGCTTATCAAACTCAACTACAGGTTCTGCTTTAATAACGGCGAACTCACGCTTCGGATCATAATCAACGGCAGTCACATAAGCGACTGGGTAACCCTCTGGATATACACCACCAAGTCCAGATGTCACCAGCAGATCTTCTTCTTGGATATCTGTACTGGTTGGAATGTGCTCTAACTGGATCTCATCAATCATGCCATTACCAGAAGCAATAACACGTATATCGTTACGAATAACCTGAACAGGAATTGCGTTATTTGCATCAGTCAGTAGCAAAACACGACTATTATGAGCAGCAACAAAAGTGACTTGACCAACAATGCCTTTTTCATTGATCACAGGCTGACCTTCGTACACTCCATCAATCTGACCTTTGTCGATCACGACTTGATGTCGGTATGGTGAAGTATCCACCGCCATAACCTCTGTGACGACCTTCTTCTCATCACGAATAAACGGAGAGCCTAATAGCTTGCGAAGGCGCTTGTTTTCTTCTTGATATTGCTCAAGCAGAATCAACTCGCTCTTCAGTCGCAAGACTTCTCGTTTAATATTATGGTTGGATTCAATGAGCCCTTTACGAGTACTAAAACGGTCGTATACGCCATCAAACATGGTGCGAGGCAAATTAGCGGCATACTGAATTGGCGCAACCATGCTGTTTAATAGATAGCGGACATTTGAGAATGCATCTAAACGACTATCAGCCAGCATAAGGCTGGCTGATAATGTTACAGCAAAAAACAGGCGCAATTGTAGAGAGGGACCTCTACCAAAAATTGGCTTCATTCTATATTTGGTCCTAGAGCGACATTTGATCCTATAGACAAGGTGTTAGGCTCTTTACATAAAACTAGATAAGAAAAGAGCCTAACACTAGATACTATTCTTCGCTGAAAAGATCACCGCCGTGCATGTCGATCATCTCTAGAGCTTTACCACCGCCTAGAGCAACACACGTTAATGGCTCTTCCGCCACAACAACAGGGATACCCGTTTCTTCAGTTAGCAGGCGATCAAGGTCTTTAAGCAGTGCACCACCACCTGTCAGTACCATACCGTTTTCTGAGATATCAGAAGCAAGCTCTGGTGGACACTGTTCAAGTGCAACCATGACTGCAGATACGATGCCAGATAAAGGTTCTTGAAGCGCTTCAAGGATTTCATTTGAGTTCAGGCTAAAGCTACGAGGAACACCTTCAGCAAGGTTACGACCACGTACTTCAATCTCATCGACTTCATCGCCTGGGTAAGCAGAACCGATTTCGTGTTTGATCTTTTCGGCTGTTGCTTCACCGATCAAGCTGCCGTAGTTACGACGAACGTAGTTGATGATAGCTTCATCAAAACGGTCACCACCGATACGTACAGAAGACGAGTAAACCACGCCGTTTAGTGAGATAACGGCAACTTCAGTCGTACCACCACCGATATCAACCACCATTGAACCTGTTGGCTCAGATACACGTAGGCCTGCACCAATCGCAGCAGCCATAGGCTCATCGATTAGGTAAACCTCACGAGCACCAGCACCCAGTGCTGATTCACGGATTGCACGGCGCTCAACTTGCGTTGAACCACAAGGAACACAAACCAATACGCGAGGGCTTGGTTTAAGAACACTGTTATCATGCACTTGCTTAATGAAGTGCTGAAGCATTTTTTCCGTTACGTAAAAGTCAGCAATTACGCCGTCTTTCATTGGACGGATTGCTGAGATATTACCAGGCGTACGGCCAAGCATTTGCTTAGCAGCGTGACCAACCGCAGCGACACTCTTTGCAGAACCCGCACGATCTTGGCGGATAGCTACAACTGAAGGCTCATCAAGAACAATGCCTTGGCCTTTTACATATATAAGGGTATTGGCAGTACCTAAATCAATCGATAGGTCGTTTGAAAACATGCCACGAAGCTTTTTAAACATATTCTTCGCTCATCCTGCAAGAATTAGAAGACAAAAATTGCACTAAATGTACCAATGCCTTGCTGTCACGGCAAGGCATTGAAGTATAAACATGGACTGAAACCCACAATTTCTTACAGATTCCTAACTTAACAGCCAAAAAATCATATTATTGCTGACCTATTAAGCCACTTTCACCTCGGTAGATCACACGATCGTTCCCGCGATGGATGCCAAAGGTGACTACTGTTGAGGGATCTTCTTCACCAGCAACTTCCACCCGGTTAGGATCTTGCCAGCGATAACGGAGCCAAGGAGCGGCATTTACACCGCTATTTAGCTCCAACCAAACCTGTGTTTGTTGCCTAACCTCTGGATCTATTGGCGCTTGAACAACCTGTATAGAGTTAGATATACCATTCACAACACCACCGCCCCCTAAAAGATTTACATCAGCGGCCGTAGCTCCCGTTTCAACCCAGATATCTCGGTTGTCACCTTCCGTATTTATACCGGCTAAATTCGTCGAGTTATCACCTTCATGAGTGGCAAAACTTGTTCCGGTCCAATGCTCTATGCGGAGCGGTATATTCATACCACCACCAGCAACTCCACCAACGCTATCTATTACAGCGCGACCAAATCGAATAGTAGGCTGAACCGTTAGTAATCGAGGAGTACCATTATAGTGATAGCTAATAGGATCGACGTTGTTCCCCACAGCATCAATTGAAATCGTCGAGGTTGCACTTACCGCGGTATTGAATGGTCCATCCTCATAGCCATCAACCGATGATGCTTTAGCCCAACACAACTCGCTAGCACAGTTAGTAGAAGGCGAATTCTCATGTAGCGTAAATGTGCCAATACTCTTATCCGAGGCGGAAGCCCACGACTTACTCGGAGTCCCAGAATGAAAACGACTGACAAAAACAGGGTTAGCCTCATACAAAGCAAAGTTAGCGGTAATTGTTGGATTAAAATATCCATAGTTCTTCACCGCAGTGAGTTGTAGACTCAGTGCTTCCACATCAAATGTAACGCCGTCAAAAGGCTGATTCATGTATGCATATGATTGATTTCCCGGGTAATCCCACACCGCATTGTTCACCACTTGAAAATATTTAGGATAAAAACGACCAGCGGTTGTTTTATAACCTGGCACCGTCATCCCATTCAGGTAGTCCGGTTTGTCTGCCCATAGTTTAATGCTACCTACTTCAGACCAAGCTAAGCTCTTATACGCGTAGCCATTCAACCACATATCAGCAGGGATAGGTTGCGGTGACAATTCATCACCACTGTTTTTATTACCAACGCTTAATACGCCATTATGGCCATTACTCGGGCTTTCAAGAGCATAATTGACATACACAACTTCATCATCAAAGCCAGATACTGAAAGAGCCCTACATAAATCCCCCGAAAATGAACTGTCAATGAGACCGTCATTATTACGATCAGCACTAGGCTCCCAAGCTATCGCACTAACCGCTAAGTAAGCAGTATTACCTGCGGCGATAAATGAAGCTCCTCCTGTTGAGCTACCGGAAGGGAATGGGGCATTTGGTACACCGGAGTTATCTTGGCAACTCACCAAAGCAAATGGCCTAACATACACATCAGTAGAACTCTGTAAGCCTTTCCAATTGGGTATAGATTGATTCGTGGGTTGCCAGTCAGCATCTGCCAAATGAAGTTTTATATGACCAGCCGACCAGTATTGAGAAGTCAGTTTTGCAACACCATTCTGAAAAACAATATTGTTCACTTTAGTTCCATTTAAAGGTGAACTGCCGATCTTAATGCTATACGAATTGAGAAATAGCTCATTATTCCAACCACTATTGCCTTGAGTTATCTGCTCATAGGAAGCATAAAGTGATTTAGTTCCATCATAATCCGATATTTTCTGACATGCCCTTGGGTTAGAAGCCCCTGATGCTACTGCAGTAACTTCGGTCTCAAATGTTCGGAAAGCAACCTGCCCCTTACCTCCATCAACCCTTTGTTTATCTTCAATTTTAAATCCGTAAGGCACAAACTGATACGGTCCACCGGTTGCACTGATGTTACTTTGCCCCCGAATAGAAGCAGAGATTGAAACCGGAGATAGGCCAATACTTGACAGTGACTTGGTGTAAGTAGCTGTCTGCCCTGCTACGAAATCGTGACTCAAGGATGCAGAACAGGTTCCATCTGAATTTAACCAACACGCATCCCTCGAACTATTATTTGGAATTGTCACATCAAGAGTTCCCGTATAATTATTAACAGGTTGCTTGGTTATTTTATCGACCAACTTAAAGTTTATAGGAATACCGGTACAAGCTAACCCAGAGCTAGAGCCTGGAGTAATAACCAACTCTGGCTCAGAAAAACATTGGCTTTCCCCGGTAATCTGAGATGCTCCACTCATATGAAGGTCACGAACGGTAACCGCACCGTACACATGTGATCCATTAGATAACCGAACCTCCCCCTCGCTGTAAATCAATGCTTTGATTTGTGATTGACTGGATAAATCCATTTCACAACCATATGCAGGGCACGTTTGTCCAGATGAACCTTTAGTAGGGTCATACCCAACTATTACAAGGTTATCTGCATTACCTGAATTATTAATCCTTGAATTATTCGATAAATTTAAGTATCGAGTATGAATAATCACCTTCCCTTGAATATTCAAGGAAGAGTGGGTATTGATATTCAAAGAATTAAAATAGTAGTCGCCAGCAGTCAGTGTCACGGTTGACTGACCAATTGATAAGCTCTTTTGAGATAAAGGTGTTAACGTTTTTGTTGTATTCCAGATATCACTACCTGAATTTGTTATCAGGAAATCATCCAGTTTAGATTGGACGATTTGCTTTGTGGGATCGTTAGTACACGATATCCCATCACATTTCACTGCATTCCCAAATTGAGCACTTCCAAACCCGACCTTTCTTTGGCCAGCCTCCAATAACGCATTGGTAATTTTAGATTGGTTCCACATCTCAATACTGCTACCTGACGAGTTTCTCCAACCTTGAACTGCAGAAGGAAAAGCCGAACAGTAGTTTTTCGTAAACTTAGGGAGCTTATTGACTTGAAAAGCAAAGTACCCGATCTTTTCGTCAGTATGAGACCTCCATCCTTTTGAACCACTCAGAGACAGATCTTCATCAACAACAAGTCCTACTTGATAGTCATTATCGTCACTGCCGTTATGCTTCACGCTACAAAGTCTCAACCAACCACCTTGGCCTCCTTTACGGGTGACTTTACTTGCGACAATTCCAGGTAGGGACTGATATTCGTTTTCAAGATCATGCATATCATTACAAGATTTAAGGATAGGTTTTGAGGATCCGCTGTCATCATCAAGAGAAATGCGGCCAAACTCATAATTAATTCCGTTTGACGTGCCATCATGTTCATCTGAAATTAAAAATGCTATTTTTTCTGTTTGAGAAGGCGGATTGTTTGTATTCACACGTGTTAACTCTAAAAAGAATTTAGCACTCGTTCTTCCCGCACCGTCTACGCCTGCCGTTAACCATCGGCTTGTTGAACTATTAACCTGTGTAAATACAACGGGATCATCATCCTGTATTCGGTGTGAGCTAAATTTTGAATAAGAAGCAGATTCCCATTTAGGGTTACTTTTTTTTCCATGAGCTTGATACGCTTTAGTCTCTATATATCCCGCAATTGCCTTATGTCCATCACTAAATGTTATGGTTCCGGGCTCAACAACAAGGTAGCTAATCGAAGACATTGGTTTAGAAGCCAGATTGTAACTCCAGTCTTGAGGTGCCACGTCTTGATGGAATGTCGCTTGCGTTGAATTGATGCTTTTTATAGAAAGTGTTGCAGGCGCATCACTATCAGGATTAACAGGATCAATCGTTGGCATAAGAAATACCAATGGAGTCGTTCTATAGGTTTTATTGAAGGTGATCGTGCAATCGCTAGCTTTACAGTTGGCTGAGTCCAAACGACCGAACTCAAAGCGAGCATCATCAAATTTTGTTACGGGTGGAGGAGGTAATGCTCCACAGCTACCACTACTAATACAATATTTATCGCTATCGTAAAATTGTGTTCCTTTTAAGTTCAATCTCAAATATGGGTAAAATTTATCAACACCTGTTTTTTGAGACAAATTGATCGCAAAAGGAGAACCTTTTACTACTCCATCAACAGAGTAGGTAATTATGCCTTTAATATGCCTAGCATTATAATTTGAAGTTCGTGTAAATTTAACTTGGAAAGTTCTTTGTTTTCTTTCTGATACATAGTCTCTTTCATAAACATTAGAGCTATAACCTTGATAAACAGTATCATCGGTCCAAATTGGGAAATAGTAAGCTCCTTCCAAACGAGCACGATTTTTTCCATCAGAATCAATTTGAAAAGTGAAACAAAAACCATTTCGAGCATCTACCCATGCCCCTTTCGTTAAACACTGATTCGCCAATGCCTTGGTTTGAAAAAGTACACTGCAAAGAATAAAAAGTACGACACTAATTCTACTAAATAGGCGCATTCCTGTTACTCCCTCACCCACACATCTTGACTACGTTGCATTAAATTCACACCCGTTCCGCACATTGCGACCGCTCTTACCGTGTATAACTGAGAACTATCGACAAGTTGACCACCTGTTGGTGAGCACGTTATTTGAACATCTGCACATGTAATTGTCGTTGCGAAGTTCATTGCTGTTCCATTCAAGTTTGTACACTCTGCAGCCACATCAAATGAAACCGTTGTGTTGGCTCTAGGTGGATATATCTGCATTAAGGCTAGCTCTATTGCCGAATGAGCTAAAAGATGGGCTTGAGTACCAATCACATCTTTTGTATGTGCGTCATTATTGGACCACTCTATGCGGCTTAAGGTTGTAGCAAGAAACCCCATCACCACCAATACAAAAATAACGACAATATACAGGCTTCCGACTTGTCTTTTTTTAAGGAACATTGATCACCTGTATGTCTTGCTGGAAATTGGTCAGTTCATCCCCGACTTGGTTTCTAAATTCAAACTCAAGATGGACGATACCATTACGCTGAACATTTGCGGGTTGATAGTCTAAATCCCCAGTCACTCCCGTATCCGAAATTGGGATTAGCGCGCCATTACCTTCACTTCTCCATACTCGGCCATTCACAATGCAATAGGTGACGCGGCCATTAGGATTGTAAATATAATGTCGATTTGAAACCGAATTACCCACAAGGTTTACAGACTCATTAGCAAGCAAGAAAGTATTATTGGTTGCAGTTACAGTAGCTAAGGGGAAAATATTATTGGTCGGCGCCGCCTCTGTAGGGTTTATCACTAAAGATAATGGGGTTAGCGCAGCTGTCGTCAGTGTATTATCAGCCGTAACAAATTGAATATCATCGCCCGACACCGCATAAATCCCAGAGGTAACGATAGGGAAAAATGAAACACAGCGAGCTCCCGGGACGACAGCATTCTGATTGAACATATTCGGTACAGCATGACGCACTTCACGAGTGATTTTTTCCAAGACAAACTTTGCTTGAGTTTGTAAACGCTGCCTATCTACGGTGTCCGTATAACCACGCGCACCCAATTCAACAAACCCAGCAATGCCTACAACTAAAATGCTACCAACAATCATGGTGATAATCATTTCAATAAGAGTGAAACCTTGCCTTCTCATTAGTAATTACCTCGATAGGCATCCAGCACGATAGGAGGATAATTTGAGGCCGAGATCGTGAGGTTGATTCTTTTTAGTTGATCGACAATTTGGTACGTCACATCAACATCTAGTCGGTAGTTGTTGTAGGTTGTGGCCCTGTTTGCCTCCATGCCTATAAGTTCATTTAGATCTTTACAATTATTCGTGGCATCAGGCTCCCAACAACCGATATAGTCATCGACATCATTATAATCTTCAACATTTCCCCCATCGTCTCCAAGCCTTTGATTCAATGGATTGTTTACATCACCAGAGCAGAATTCCTGACGAGAACCTACAGTCCCTTCACCGCACCTAAGCTCCCCGCCATCAAAGTCGCTATTCTCATCGAACCCTCGAGCAAGAATCATAGACATCACACTCTGCCCTAACGCGGCTGAACGGGTTTGATAATGAGGATCACCAGATCGGCTAATCTGAGGCGCTAAAAAGTTTATGATGGTCATCATCGCGAGCCCCATAACCACAATCACAATCACACTTTCAATTAATGTGAAACCACGTTCTTTTGCAGGCGATTTATGGATGGTGTTCATGAGCACACCCCATTTTCAACATAACCTTGCGAGTTAATTTCCACACGGCAGGTGTTCACATTTGAAGTAATCGTAATCACCACACCAGCTGCAACGTTAACGACAACGCCTGCAGGTGTTTCACCTGTTGTAGGGTTGCCTAATAAATCAAAGTTAACTAGAGATAGGGGACTGGCAGGTGCGGTATTCGATGCCGCCGTTAAGGTGACCCCGTCGAGCATAACCCAATCACTACGCGCTTGGTTTTGCGCGGTACAGCTCACTTCGGAACCGATACAATTGCCAACGATAGCGAGAATAAAATTGCTCTCTCCAACGACGGCCCCAAGGTCCACATTGGACTGCATACGATTCACTTGAACTTGGCGGACAACAGAAGTTACTTGCTCTTGAGCTGCAAAGGCAGAAAAGCTATCCCTTCCAGAAAGACGGCTAGCAGCGTAGGCAGAGACAATCGCGATCAACAAGATCACAATGATTAACTCGACTAAAGTAAAACCTTGTTGCTGAAATCCGATGTTTCTGTATGTTCTATTGAATTGATTCACCGAAATCCAATCCGCTAAATATTTGATAGTTTGAAGATTAAGTGTAACTCAGGGAAAGGAAGTTGTCTTTGTCGCTTACCTGAATTTCAGATAGAAAAAAGACCAGCAATGCTGGCCTTGATATCCTCTAATAATACTATTAACAGCCATCCGCACCAGTAGTGACAACATCAACAAATGCTGGTGTTGTGGCATTGGCAGCTTCAACATAAATGACAAAACAGCCATTGTTATTCGCAGGTGTAGTTGCATCGTATACAAAACCATTGTTCGCTTGTACTGGGTCAGTCCCCGCAAATGAATAAGCGACAGCGTCTGGAACAACGCCAGTTTCCGTCACATTCACTACAACCCAATCGGTACCAGGTAAACCAACTACAGCAGTTTCAATACCAGCCGGAACACCTGCGATATCAGCAGAAGTTGGATAACCAAAGTTAATAGCCACACCATCTGTTGTTTGTGGCGTTGTTGCCAGAGCTGTTTTAGGTTGACCTTCACGACCATCTACTGCTGCACGGCCATAAACGATACCCGTCGCACCTGCCATTGCGCCACGCAGGCCTTGCATAGATGATGTACGGGCATCACCTTGTAAGTTAAGAAAACGAGGTGCTGCAGTAACTGCAAGAATACCTAGAATAACAATTACCACCACTAGTTCTATTAGGGTGAAACCGCTTTGTTTTTTCATAGTCTTTTCTCTCTATGTATATTTAAACGCAGGTTTACTGCAGTGTTACGGTCACACGACCAGTTCTAATCTCGTAAACGAATTGATGCTGAGTACCGCCTTCCAATTGAATGTAAGTGCAGTAGTCATTGCTATTATCCGCTTGCGCTGAATATTTGTAATTCGAACCATTAGCCACATCGGTTAATGTTCCAACTTTTGGTGGGTTCTGAAGAAGGTTTTCCATTAAATCGACACACGAAACATCAGTCACATCATTAGACGGAGCTGAAGCTGAATTTGTGTTTATAGACCATGGGTAGCCGTCTCTAAAATTAGTACTTCCATTGCTACTTGTTGATCTGGTTAGCCAAAAATCAACACCATCGTAATTTACAGTATTGTATGTTTCAACACCAATTTTTTCTGATGGACGAGCTTCTGCTTCCCATTGCGCTCTTGCTGAAAGTACGCCTGTCGCAAAACCACCCGCGACACCTTCAATACTGGCTTTCTTGGCTTCGTCTGTCACATCCAAGAAACGAGGTAAAGCTGCAACAGCTAATAAACCCACAACAACAATCACTATGACTAACTCAACTAGGGAGAAACCCTTTTGATTTTTAAGCACTTTCTACCTACTCATCTAATTGCTAATGCGCATTATACATTTGACCATGCATAAAACCATAAAAACAGCGCCAATACGTTCACAAGGCCAATATATTGACTTTGACACTAAATCTTTCTTTTTTGAGTAATATATCTATCTGATACTTATCACTATAATGATAACGGCAATGAAACTGTATATTATCACTTTTGTCTTCAATACTTGGAGTACTTAGACCTAAAATACGCCCCTTAGGATATAATTGCTCCAACCAATAACCGCAATTTCGAGCCGAGTCTTGAATTGGCATAACCCATCCCGTTCTGCTGTAAATCTTTGCCGGTTTCGAATCATTTATTTGCTCTACACCAGATAACAAATACTGCTGTTTGAACAAATTCGCTTGCTCAAGAATTCGCTTGCTCGCAACGATTAATGCCGTGTTCGTTGCTTCTTCTTCTACTGTTTTCCATACAGAAAGCAAACCCATAACGAGAAAAAGAATAACCGCAACCCAAATAACAAAACGTGAGCGCTGTAAGTTATTCAGCATCCTCTAACCTTTGATTGCATCCAGCATTCCCCACATCGGTAAGAAAATACCCAGAGCTAAAACCAGCACCATTCCCGCAACGATCGTCAACAGAATAGGTTCAATTCTAGCGGTTAACGTTTTTAGATCGTAATCAACCTCTCGGTCGTAAAAATCCGCAACTTCAAGCAGCAACTCATCAATACGACCCGTTTCTTCACCCACAGAAATCATTTGTATCACGAGTGGTGTGAAAATCTCGCTGTTAATCGCGGTAGAAGAAACGGTACTTCCCGCTTCTATTGCCGATTTCATGCCTTGAACACGAAGTTCTAAAAAACGATTGTCCAAAGCTTCAGCCGATAGCGATAACGATTGGTTAAGCGGTACACCTGCTTTTAGCATCAAAGCAAAAGTACGTGAGAAGCGCGACAATAGAGCTCGATTAACCACCCCACCAATCACTGGCATTTTTAAGCGCAGCCGATCCCACTTTTCCCACCCTTTATCTGTCTTAACCCATGCTTTAAAAGCAAAAACAAGACCAAAGATTAATCCAAGCATTAACCCCCAGTAATTAACAAAGAACTCAGACATCCCCATTAAAATACGAGTTGGAAGTGGTAAGTCGACCCCAAAACGCGCGAACATACTCGAAAACTGAGGAATCACGAATATATTCAAGACAAACATAGCGATTGTAATAAAAGTAATCACGAACGTTGGGTAACGCATTGCCGTTTTGATTCGCTTTCGAGTTTCAACCTCTTGTTCGTAGTATCCAGCCAGTTGTAACAATGCCTGATCTAAACGACCTGTATTCTCACCAACACTGATCATCGATACAAACAATGAACTAAATACCTTAGGGTGCATTTGCATCGATGCCGCTAATCCACGACCATTTGTAAGTTCAGCGACCACTTCTTCAAGTGCTACTTTCAGTTGCTTATTTTCACAATGTTGAGTTAACCCTTTCATCGATCTTAATAGCGGAACACCCGCCTTAGTTAAACTATACAACTGTCGGCAAAACAGAACCAACACCTCTAAAGGCACATTCGGGGAGAACAGACTGGATACATCCATATCCAGGATTGAACCGCCACTTTTTCCAAGTTTAATCGAAGTTGGAATGATCCCTTTACTCATCAAACTGTCAGCAGCAAGATCTTCGTTATTTGCATCCAACTGGCCTGTCACTTGACTGCCATCAGAACTGCGACCTACATAACGATAAGTTGGCATATCACTCTACCCCTACAGATAAATTGGATCAGTGGCACCAGAAGCATCGCCTTCGCCAAGGTTCATTACCTCATCAAAGCTCACAACCCCCTGTATGGCCAATTCCATCGCAGAAGCTAACAGCGGTTTGTAATTTTCAGACTGCCTTGCCGTTTGAGCAAAACCAACGGCATCATTGGCTCTAAGCGCATCCATCATAGGCTGATCGAGCTCCAACATTTCAAACACACCAATACGACCACTGTAGCCTGTCAAATTACAATTTTGACAACCACGCCCTTTCATAAATGGCGTACCTCGCTGGTTTGGGAAACGAACACTCAACCATTGCTTACGCGCTTCATCCAGCTCATCATCAACCTTGCAATCAGTACATACCTTACGAACTAACCGCTGTGCGACCACGGCTCGAACAGCACTTGCTACCAGATAACCCGGAGCCCCCATGTCCATCATACGCAATGCACTGTCTACTGCATCATTGGTATGCAGAGTACTTAACACTAAGTGACCAGTAAGTGCCGCTCTCAAACCAATTTCAACGGTTTCGTGATCTCGCATCTCACCAATAAGAATGATATCCGGATCCTGACGTAGGAAAGTTCTCAAAATCGTTGAGAAGTTGAGGTTAATCTTAGGGTTTACCTGAACCTGATTCACACGAGGAAGACGGTATTCTACAGGGTCTTCAGCGGTAATGATCTTTTTACCCGGTTCGTTTAATTCACTTAACGCACCGTATAGAGTGGTTGTTTTACCTGAGCCCGTAGGCCCGGTAACGAGGATCATGCCATGTGGGCGGCGTAATTGATGACGAAGACGAACGAGCAAATCACTCGGAATGCCTGACAACTCCAATTTACGTAGGCCAGCCGATTGATTAAGCAAACGCATAACCACTGACTCACCGTGCTGTACTGGCATAGTCGACATACGAATATCGACCGATTGACCTTTAACGCGAATATTAAAGCGACCATCTTGAGGCAGTCGTTTCTCTGAAATGTCGAGGTTAGCCATCAGCTTCAAACGCAAAACCAGTGCAGAAGCAATATTCACTTCATTCAACAACGTTTCATGCAGAACACCATCAATACGTTGACGTAAACGTAATACGTTTGAATCTGGTTCAATATGAATATCAGACGCACCAACTTGAATAGCATCTTCAAACAGCGAGTTTACTAGCTTAACGACCGTAACTTCGTCGTTGTCTTCTTCAGCGATATCAAAATCAAAGGCTTCATTAACTTTATGCTCAGCATGAAGCTGCTCAGCAAATGAGGCAATCTCTTTGGTTCTTCGGTAATAACGGTCGAAACCATCAACTAATTGTCTCTCTTGTGCGACGACAAATTCGAGTGCGTAGTCGCCTAGTTGACTCAGCAAAGATTCTTGGGCAAACAGATCAGCAGGATCACTCATTGCAACACGTAATGTGTCACCTTGACGCCCAATGACCAAAGCTCGAAGGCGGCGAGCATGAACCTCAGGTAAAAGCTGCACAGCTTCGACGTCAACATTAGCTCGGCTAATATCAATAAGAGGAATAGCAAGCTGTTGCGACAAGAAACTGAGCATTTGCTGCTCTGATAAAAAGCCAAGCTCGATCAGTGCATCACCAAGCTTGCGGCCTGTCCTTTTTTGAGCGGCCAGAGCTTGTTCAACTTGATCTTCAGTAATGATGCCCTCTTCTACGAGCAAATCACCGAGCCTTTTTCTTAATCTAATTTGCATCGCCACTCTCCTCTAAAGCATTGAGTATTTTTAAACGATCACGTACAAAGCCTTGCGACTGAGATGAGATCCCAACTCTAACCAACGCTCCTTGGTATGATTGCTTTGCAGCCGTGAAATCAAGTTGACGCTCTTGTTGAATCGCTAAACCTAACCACCAGCGAGCATTATCTGAATCGACCTCAGTCAATTTTTGGTAGCTCTCTAGCGCAATATCTTCTTGCTGAGACTTTTGACTTAATGCAGCGCGCATTGCTAAGTAGTCTTGAGTTGGACTAGGTGGTAAGTGTATTAATGGGCTCAAAGCAGCTTCCGCTTGATTGGCTTTCACGAGTAGCTTCGATAAACCTAGGCGCAGTTTTTCACTGTTGATATTGAGTTTGATACCCGACTGAAATAACTCATACGCTTTGCGAGTATCACCTTTACCAAAATAGAGAATTGCTAGTTTCTGACGGACATCTTCATTTCTTGGATCATAACGAAGCGCTTCGTTATAACCTTTCAACGCATCAGAAAGGTCATTGGCATCAAGAGCTTTCTGAGCTCGGCCTTGAGCATTAATAGAAAGTTGTTCAGGCGTTAATTCTACCTGCTCAATCAACATTCCATTACTTTCTAAATCGCCAGACGTTTCAGGTTGATTCGATACTGGTGTGGGATCTTTTTTAGCCACGCTAGCAACAAGCATTGGCTTTGTAACTGACTGAGTTGATACAGCAATGACTGAATCCGATTTAGCTTGAGCACTTTTTAGTATCGTCGTGTTGTGAGCCGAAAGGTTCGCTGAATCTAGCGTCACTAACTTCTTAGTCGGCGAGGACACAGGTTGAGTAACGGCCGCTTCAGACATACCTTCCGAACTGTCAATAACAGAAACTTGTATATCTCGAGTTGATATTGAGTTATCGACAGCTGGGCCTTGTGATATAGCCCACCCCCCCATGGCCAAGCTAAGGGTAAAACCTGCGACTACCCAAACCAATGGAGAGCGTGTTTTTACTTTAGGTACCACCGCAGCTTCAATCGATGCTGTTGACTCTTTTTTTGCCAATTCAGACAAGGCGTTATTAATGACGCTCATAATTAGTTCCAACCCCACAGCATTGGCGTTTTAAATTTAGGTTTACACACATCGTATGTTTCATGCATTGCAGCAAAGAGATGTTGGTTTTCTATATTTTTCTTATCTTCACTAAAAGCAAGCAACAAAGCTTTATGACACAACTGGTTAATCAACCTTGGGATCCCCAAAGAAGAGCGCCAGATCGCTTTTTTATGGCTCAGGCTAAAGGGAGCATATTTGCCACCAGATTTAGCGATCCGGTTATCAATGTAAGCTACCGTTTCATCGAGAGTCAGTGGCCTCAGTGTCGAACTAAATGTGATTCTTTGACGAAATTGCCTTAAATGATAAGCCTCTAATCGAACATCCAATTCCGGCTGCCCTAATAGAACAATTTGCAGCAGCTTTTTATCTTCAGTTTCTAAGTTACCAAACAACCTTAAGGTCTCTAGAGCTTCATCTGACAACGCCTGAGCCTCATCAAGAATCGCAACCACTCGTAAGCCTGAGTTGTGCAATTCAATAAGTTTATGTTGAATGTTATCCACTAAGGTGGCTTCATTATCGGTAATCAAACCAAGCTCTTTAGCCACGGCTTGTCGTAAGTCAGCCCCAGATAGCACTGGGTTAGGCAGGTAAATTAAAGCAGTACAATCATTGAGATGATTGACCAACATTCGGCACACCATGGTTTTGCCTGTGCCGACCTCCCCTGTAACCTTAACTACCCCCTCGCCCATTTCTAACGCCGAAATGACCGTTTGAATTGCCTCAAAATGAGGTGCTAAACCATAAAAAAAATCGGTATTCGGCGTTAACGTAAATGGTAACTGTTCAAAATCAAAATGAACTTGATACATAAGACGACCTAGCTTAGTAATTCACTACCAATCTGCATTGATAAAGTGAGTGGTTACTATTCATCAGGGAACCATTCTTGTAAAAGATCTCGAGAACGCTCCATTTCTGATTGCCAAGTATTTACACCTACAACCGTTGGCTTTAATAGAATAACGAGTTCAGTTTTTTGAGTAAGTTGACTGGTATTACGGAACAAATGACCGAGTGCAGGGATATCACCAAGAAATGGAACTTTTGAAGTCATGTCACTGGTGTTTGATTTCATCAATCCGCCAATAACAACCACATCACCATCTTGCGCTCGAATCACGGAGTCAGACTCACGAATAGAGCTTTTAGCCAGCGGCAGCGTCACAACACCAGTTGTTGAGCCAAGATTAAGCTCTTTCACTTCCTCTTCCACCTCAATCACTGCGGGGTGAACATGTAGGAACACATTTCCTTTATCATCGATCTGCGGCGTCACATCCAAAGAAATACCGGAGAAGAACGGGGTTAGCTCAACTTCAGGGGCAACATTCGCGTTATCACCACTACCGACCGAACTTGATAAATTCGTCACGAAATATTTATCTATACCCACTTTTATAACCGCTTTCTGGTTATTAGCTGCTGTCACTCTTGGGCTAGATAACACATTCAAGTCACCCTGTGTATCCATAAAACTCAATACAGCTTCAAAGCTACCACCAGAAACAACGAGGTTAGATTGACCACCTAAAGCGGTACCGATTGGGTCCATGCCTGGTAGTTTGCCTGGGATGATCGTACCAGCTGCATTTTTAACGATAGAACCCATACCTAGCGTGTAGTTAGTACCGTTCGACGAAAACATCTTGGTCCAGTTAATGCCTTGTTGATAGCCGTCACTAAGTGTCACTTCCATGATTTTGGCTTCCAAGATAACTTGGCGCTGCAGACGTTTCTGAGAAATACCAAGGAACTCACGAACCTCTCGGATTTCATCGGGGTAAGCACGTACCGTAATCACACTCGCTTGTGGCGTAACCACAACGCTTTGCCCATCACCAGAACCAATTAAGTGAGCGACTGCCGCTTCAAGCTGCGGCCAAAAATCACTTTCAGATATCGTTTCAATCTCCGTACCACCGTTAGATGTGGAGCTAGACGAATTGGAGTTCGAGTTTGATGAGTTTGAATTCGAGTTAGATGAGTTCGAGTTAGAGTCTGAAGTGGAAATTGTTCCAGTAGTAATCGTCGTTAAAGAACGACCAGAACGCTTTACTTGCAAGTAATCCACTGGAATCGTGACTGTGCGCAAACCGGCCGGATAAATTTGAATCACTTTGCCACGTTTTTCAATATCGTAACCATACATATCCTGAGCAACAGCCAGAACTTCATCTAAGGTCACGTCTGTTAGATTTAGAGTAAGTTTTCCAGCAACGCTTGGATGAATCGCGGCACTGTACTCTGTACCTTTCACTAGGCTTGCAAAAAAGGTTCTCGCTTCAACGCCTTTTGCTTGAATACGAAAGCGCTTGACGGTTTCCACATTCGGAGACATAGAGTCCGAACTTAGCTGAGGCATAAGGTCATCTTGTACCGACGAAGGTAAGTTATGAAGTGCTTTGCTATTCGCTTCATTAATAGATTCGTTTAAAGACTCTTTTATCTCAACAGGGTCTCTATGCCCCATCGAACAGCCGACTAAAGATGACACTAGAATTGCTACTACAAGTTTACGCATGTCTTCACTCTAACCTTAATTATTCTTAACATCTAAAGAGAACATCTCTAATTTCCACTGCTTAGAGCTTCTCTGCAGAGTGACGTACTCTGGATCAATGTTCTTAACTCGGTACCCTCTGATCGTTTCTCCTTGTTCGAGAATCTGACCATTCATAATCGCATAACAAGGTGTATCGCCCTTGCAAACAATGCTCTCTAGAGACGGTAAACGATATTGAACTGGCGCCTTTTTAACTGATGCTGATTTCTGTTGGGGCGAAAGCCAACCTAATGGCGCAGTTGGGTCTTGTTCTGCCCATACCACTGAACTACCAAACAGCAAAGATAACACTAGAGTTCTAACCACCGATAAACTCCTGTCTGGTACCTAGGGTGTAAACCTCGAACACAATTCGAGCTTTGGGATATTCTTCTACTGAATACTCAAACGTGCGCCAATAATAGCTCACAGGAAGTGACTCAAGTGCTTGAAGATAAATTGAAATATCGAAGTAGCTACCCGTCAACTCCATTCTAACAGGATGGAGAAAGTACTTTGAATTGTCGCTGTTCTCTTGATTGTCCGAAATAGCTTCTGGTTGTAACGATTCTAAAGACTCAAGCTTCAGCCCATTACCTGCATTAAGAACACTCTCTAATAACTGCGCCATTTGAGAAGGCGTAACCAACCTATCAACGATTTCAGCGAGCTCAAATGATAGCTCTTGGCTCTCAACCAATAGTTTTTTTAACTCAAGATCAATTTCTTTATCTGGGTCTTTGTTCAACTTGGCTTGTAGAGCAAGTAATTCACCTTGTTGTTTCTGATTTGACTGCGTAAGGCTCATCGACTTCACATTCTTTTCTTGTAAATCAAGATATGCAGGTTCAATCAATAAGGTAAATACAAGCATGGATAAGCCCACTAGACCACACACGAAAAGTAGCCATTTCTCTCTCAGGCTTAATGCAAGAAACTTATCGCTAAGCTGATTCCGCAGTTGCATTATTCACCCTCCCTATGAGTACTTAACTCAAACGTCACCACATCTTGCTCATTACGACCTATCTTTATCTTTTCAAAGGTACGTCCGACTAAATTAAGTTCATTCTTAAATTGACCAACCCAATTTGGAACAACATTAGCGTCACGAGCCAAACCGCGAAGCTCTAAGGTCTCGTGAGTCATGTAGATATGCGAAAGCGAAATATCATTTCGGCCTAATTTAGCGAAGGAATTCATAACACCAGAATACCCGACTTGCTGGGATTCATCGTATTGACCGACCGCCTTCAAAGCCTCTTTATTCGCTTGTATCTCACTAGTGAGACGAGCAACCGCAGCTACTTTCACTGGAGACGGTTTATGTTGAACCAACTTACTATTTAATTGATTAACTTCTTGATTAAGCTGATTCAAGTCATATTGTAAAGCTGCTAGCTCTTCATCCAAACTCGATGCTTGATACTGCATTACACAATAACTGCCAAGCAACAAGGTACACACAAGCCCCCAAACCATAACCACATTCACTAGAGTGAAATACTCTTTTTTAGGCTTAAGGTGCTCAGGGTAGAGATTAACGTTAAAAATATTCTTTTCAGCCGCGAGCGTAACTAACCATTTCTCTGAATTTTCGCGTTCACCTTCAACAAGCAAAGAAACAGTCGAACTCAATGTGCTATTTAACACACTCTGTAATTCAGCTTCATCTTCATCATCACAGCATATTTTTAACTGATGAAGTTGAGTGCCTTTAATTTGAGAAGACAGGTAATCAATCGATCGTTGGAGTTCTAAAGCTAGACCATCCAACTGCAATGCACTTGATGCGGTACCAGTTAAGGGGGGGGCAACACTGCGGATTGTTCTTTGGAAGCAAACCGTGTTCTCAACAAATGCACCAAGCTTAAAATGTGAGTTGGGGCTGCGTTGTAACAGAATGAAATTAGAGAGCTCACCAGCACTGTAGCCCCAAACTTCATCTTCGGGAGCAATACCTTTAAGATCAACTTGTGCTGAATTAGTAATGCTTACAAGCTTGTCCAATAGCTTTTTAGGCAAAACATACACTTGTAGCTTATTCGAGGTCGGTAGCGCTACCGCACTCGCTGTAATATCAGCCACCCTTTCAGAGATCAGATCTTTCAATAGAAAAGGCAATGCAACCGACCATTCACTCTGTGGAATGTCCGGTTTATCAATTTGATAGGTTTGGTAGTAGTTCGCACATACAATTAGCTGAAGGCTATCACTAGTAAGCGACTCACTGCTCAACAATTTTTTCAGCGCACTTTCCCAGTCACCGTTAACCACAGGGAAACTGGTGACTTGAGGTTTTGACTCAGTCGATGAAATATAAACGGTATCATTACCCAAAAGGACAATTTGAGAACTACCGTTATTATTCGTTGGCTTTATTTTGTCTAAAATCGCTTTAAAATTCATGCTTAACTATTACTCTTACGCCATCGATTTCTTCGACCGACTTTTACAACGGATTCAGCTTTCACTGTCTTCTTCCCTTGAGTAGGCAAGGGAATGATTTGTTGTTCTTCGTCGAAATATCTCCCTTGATAACCGTTAATGCCTAACTCTATCAAGGTATTCTTTTCTTGCTTTGTCTCAACTCCGACCGCGATCACTTCAGTTGGAGAATCACCGCATGCTCCAATCAGACTTCGAACAAACAGTTGGTTTTCATGCCTTTGATCGATTTTCTTTACCAAACTTCGATGAAGCTTAATATAGTCAACCTTCAAATCCTTTATATAATGAGTACTAACAATGGTTCGCCCAGCTTGGCCAACCACCACTTTACACCCTAACCCTCGTAACATCTTCGCCACTGGTCGCATATAATCAAGGTGAGTAATTAGATGGCCTTCTGAAAACTCAAAAGCAAGCTGAGAACGATGCTGAGCAGAGAGCTGTAACAACTCACTTCTGAACCATTTAAAATGTGATTTATTTGCAAACGGAGTGACACTCAAGTTCACCGAATAATTGACAGGCTGTGTTGATACTTTCAGCGACTTAAACAAAACCGTCAAAACCGATTGATCCATTTGAGCTTGATAACCGACTTGTTCTACCGCAGACATAAAGCGAGAAGATTTCAATAGACCTTTATCTGGATCTTGAATTCTAACAAATATTTCTTTATGCAATTCATTAGCTTGACCTGAATCCGGCATAAGATAACACCGCTGAGCAAAGATTACTAAATTTTCAGGTAGCAGGGCTTTATCAAGTAATGTTCTCCAGCGAACACTGCCTCTGTCTATCTCATTTTTATTTTCTTTTGGGTAACGGCTCCAGTTATTAATGCGCTCTAACTGAGCGCTCTTTAACGCCGTTTCCGTTTCATCCATAATTTGGCTATGGCGTTCACCTTCGACATACATTGTCACGCCAATATGGCACCAGTTATCTGACTCCAAAGGCTCCGGCGGAGTCAATTTATCTAATTGCCTTAAACATTGAGCAGCCAACGTCGCAATATCCTTTGTTCCTTGATGCGGAATAAACACGGCAAAGTCTGCTTCGTAATAGCGAGAAAAAATGACATCGGGATAACGCTGAACAATATTCGACAATACTTCACCAACTTCAATAATAAATCCGTCGGTGAGCTGCTTGTCATTGGCATCTCGAACTTGTTCCCACTCGTCGATACGTATCAGTAAAACGCCTCCACGAGCGCCACTTTCATGCAGTACAGATTCAAGTTTGTTATCAAATAGTACTCGGTTGGCTGTACCAGTGAGCTTATCTAGAAAAGTATGGGTGCGGATAAAAGTATCAAAGCGACTTCGCTCTTGGCGTGCATCTTTCAACTCTTCAATCAGTACATCAAGCGCTTCACTTGCCGTATATGGCCATTCTCGCTCGTCCCCTTTTGAATGAGCCTCTACCTGCCCAGCAAGGATCATTCTCCCTCGCTCTTCCAAAATCTCTGAGCCCATTAACTGTTCTTTTAACCAACGAACACCACGAGCCAAACAAAAAAGGATCAATGCCACCGCCAAAGTAATCGACCACATAGCTTCAATCGAGTAGTTGTAACCAATATAAGGGGGGAGTGCTTTAAATTCGATTTGATAGCCTTCATTTCGATCTAAAATGAAGCTTCTTTCATAGAGACGGTTTGGATCAATTTGTGGGGAGGTATCTTTAAATCGGTAAACGATACCGGTTTTGTTTGAAAGCTTCATCTCAACGATATTGCTTGCCTGCAACATCTTCGGCATCCAACGTTGCATTGAATACGCAGCATCTGGATCTTCCATCTCTTTATCTACGACGTCAACAATGCCAACCAAATAATGATCTAAATATTCCTGTCCTATACGCTTAAAGGAGAGTGTGCCACCAATAAAAAGGATGAACATCGCACTGATCACTATCACGGTGACAAATGCGACCAATCGAGTGCTCAATTTTAGTGTCGGGGTATATCTCATGAATAACGAAATCCTTTTCAACTCACATTATACCGTATTGCTACTTATACTATAAATTGACGTTGTAAATAAAGTGTTAAGAATTGTAGGTAACAAAAAGCCGCGATGAACGCGGCTTCTTCCAATTTAATACTGCTTTTATAATATATTAAAAACAGTGCTTAAAATGGGATGTCATCATCAAAATCCATCGGCGGCTCATTATATTGAGGTTGAGCCTGCTGAGGAGCTTGTTGAGGTGCTTTCGGCTGCTGTTGAGCTGGCGCACTGTATTGTTGCTGCTGTTGTTGTGGCTGCTGTGGTTGCCCCCAACTACCTTGCTGTTGGTTGTTACCCATACCACCTTGGGCAGGAGCACCGCCTTGAGCACGACCGCCAAGCATTTGCATTACACCGTTGAAGCCTTGAACAACGACTTCTGTTGTGTAGCGATCTTGACCGCTTTGATCTTGCCATTTACGCGTTTGAAGTTGACCTTCAATGTAAACTTGGGAACCTTTACGTAGGTACTCACCAGCAACTTCCGCCAGCTTGCCAAACAGAGCAACACGGTGCCATTCTGTTTTTTCGCGCTGTTCGCCAGTTGCTTTGTCACGCCATGACTCTGACGTTGCAATGGTAATGTTCGCTACTGCACCGCCATTTGGCATGTAACGAATTTCAGGGTCATTACCTAGGTTACCCACTAATATAACTTTGTTAACTCCACGGCTAGCCATGATTTGCTCCGTCTAAATTCATAGTCTCAGAAAATTTTAGCGCACAAGAATAGCATGCTTTTCTGCTGTGATAAATCGCTTCCTATTCTCACTCCACCACAAAGAATAAAAACGTAACAAATCATGATATTCAGAGCGATGTTGCTTTTTTCTCCACTTACAAACCACTCATTTACTTTGATAATTGATATTCAACGCAAGTCACTATCAAGGCGCTAGAGAAGCGAAAGCCTGCATGACAACGTGGAATCTAATCCCACTCAAACAGGACGTTTCAATGAGAAAATCAAGATACGCTCGCACTTTACACTTTCTGTGCATCGACCCAAACGATACCTATCTACATGTAAAGGAGATAGAAAAGCACTTATCTATTATTCTCTACAAAATGACACCCGACGAATTAATGTTAGTTGATAGAAAGCAGAGTAACCGGATCTTGCTCGTCGATTATAGAGAGGTACCACAACTACTGGTTATTTGTCCTAACCTGACTGTTATGTGGAAAAATCACGAAATCATTTTATTCAATGTCCCCCAGCAACTTCCAACCTCAGAGCTTCTTACCTATGGGGTACTAAAAGGACTCTTTTACAACACTGAACAAAAGGACAAGATTGCTCGTGGTCTTCAAGAAGTGATCGATGGTGACAACTGGCTACCTAGGAAGGTGACTAATCAACTTCTGTTTTATTATCGTAATATGGTCAATACCAATACGACCCCAACCAATGTTGATTTAACTATTCGTGAAATCCAAGTCATTCGCTGCCTTCAATCAGGATCATCAAATACTCAAATAGCCGATGACCTTTTCATTAGCGAATTCACGGTCAAATCCCACCTCTATCAAATATTCCGTAAGTTAGCGGTGAAAAATAGAGTCCAAGCTATTGCATGGGCAAACCAAAACTTGCTTGCATAACCACTCCGCCTCTAATCTGACAATAATTTTGAGGGAAGCTCGAGTAATCATTGGTATTGTTGCTGAAATTTCGACATAACATATGCTAGAGTTGCCCTCAGAAATATCAACAAATCAGTTGAATCAATAATTATTATAGATAAAGGGTCTTATCATGATCAAAAAGTGCCTTTTCCCGGCAGCAGGCTACGGTACACGTTTTTTACCAGCAACTAAGTCAATGCCGAAAGAAATGATGCCTGTAGTAAACAAACCTCTGATTGAATACGGTGTAGAGGAAGCTATCGAAGCCGGTATGGATGGAATGTGCATCGTTACTGGCCGTGGTAAACATTCACTGATGGATCACTTTGATAAGAACTACGAGCTAGAGCACCAAATTAGCGGTACCAATAAAGAAGACTTGCTGATCAATATTCGTGAGACGATTGAAGCAGCAAACTTTACCTACATTCGTCAACGCGAAATGAAAGGTCTAGGCCATGCTATCTTGACTGGTCGTGAACTTGTGGGTGATGAGCCTTTCGCCGTTGTGCTTGCTGATGACCTTTGTGTGAACGAGCAGCAAGGCGTTCTGGCTCAAATGGTTGCGCTATACAAGCAGTTCCGTTGCTCAATCGTTGCAGTACAAGAAGTGCCTGAAAACGAAACTCATAAATACGGTGTTATCTCGGGCGAGATGATCAAAGACGATCTTTTCCGTGTCGATGACATGGTAGAAAAGCCAGAACCAGGTACTGCACCAAGCAACCTAGCGATCATTGGCCGCTACATTCTGACTCCAGATATCTTTGAACTGATCGAGCAGACTGAACCAGGCAAAGGCGGCGAAATCCAAATCACTGATGCATTGCTAAAACAAGCAAGAGCAGGCTGTGTGTTGGCTTACAAATTTAAAGGCCAACGTTTTGATTGCGGTAGTGTTGAAGGTTATATCGAAGCAACAAACTACTGCTTTGAAAATCTATACAAAAAAGACCAAAAGCAAATCGAACTAGGTAAGCACTCGACAAAGAAAGAAGCGTGACAACGGGTTAATAATCAACGTTTAAATTGGTAGAAAGGGTGGCTCTTTGAGTCACCCTTTTTTGTTTACTGTTTTTTTATCCAGTAAAACTTTGCACAAATCTCACTCTATGTAATACTTTAGCCACTTAAAATTACATGGTCTGTTGAGATGGATAAAATAGAAATTAGAGGCGCTCGTACGCATAACCTCAAAGACATTAACCTAACCATACCTCGTGATAAGCTAACGGTTATCACTGGATTATCAGGTTCAGGAAAGTCGTCACTTGCGTTTGATACCCTCTACGCAGAAGGTCAACGTCGTTATGTTGAGTCTCTGTCGGCCTATGCTCGTCAATTTCTATCTCTCATGGAAAAGCCTGATGTCGACCACATCGAAGGTTTATCTCCAGCCATCTCTATCGAACAGAAATCAACTTCTCACAATCCTCGTTCAACGGTTGGCACCATCACTGAAGTCTATGATTACCTAAGACTGCTTTATGCTCGTGTCGGTGAACCACGCTGTCCTGATCACAATACCCCTCTTGCAGCACAAACCATCAGTCAAATGGTCGATAAAGTCTTAGAACTGCCTGCTGGTTCAAAGATGATGCTTTTGGCTCCGATAGTCAAAGAACGTAAAGGTGAGCACGTTAAAACGCTTGAGAACCTAGCGGCTCAAGGCTTTATCCGTGCCCGTATTGATGGCGAGACCTGTGATTTGTCCGATCCACCAACATTGGAACTGCACAAGAAGCACACCATTGAAGTTGTCGTTGATCGCTTTAAGGTTCGCCCAGATCTTCAACAGCGTTTAGCTGAATCGTTTGAGACAACATTAGAGCTCTCTGGCGGTATCGCTGTAGTCGGTTGGATGGATGATAAAGAACAAGAAGAGATCGTGTTCTCGGCTAATTTTGCTTGTCCAAAGTGTGGCTACAGCATGCAAGAACTTGAGCCTCGCCTATTCTCATTCAACAATCCTGCTGGTGCATGTGGTACGTGTGATGGACTTGGTGTTCAACAATATTTTGACCCAACTCGAGTAATTTTAGATGAGAACCTAAGCATTGCAGAAGGTGCGATAAAAGGCTGGGATCAGAAAAATTATTACTATTTCCAAATGCTGACATCGCTATCAGACCATTATGGTTTTGACCTTTATGCTCCGTTCAACTCTTTACCAAAGAAAACTCAAGAGATCATCCTCAAGGGCTCTGGTAGAACTGAAGTTGAATTCAAATACATCAATGATCGTGGTGATATCCGAGTCAAGCGTCACCCCTTTGAAGGTATTTTAAATACGCTGGAACGCCGTTACCGCGACACTGAATCTAGCGCGGTGCGTGAAGATCTTGCCAAGTACATATCAACGAAATCATGCTCTAGCTGTGATGGTACACGCTTAAGATTAGAAGCTCGAAATGTCTTTATTGGCGATACCACACTGCCAGAAATCGTTCAGCTCAGTATTGCTGACGCACTACAATTTTTCCAAGAGTTGAAGTTAGACGGCCAGCGTGGACAAATTGCTGATAAAGTGATGAAAGAGATCAATGATCGTCTGCATTTTTTGGTGAACGTTGGTTTGAATTACCTGAACCTATCACGCAGTGCAGAAACACTGTCAGGTGGTGAAGCGCAAAGAATTCGTCTAGCAAGTCAAATTGGAGCCGGTTTAGTTGGCGTTATGTATGTGCTGGATGAACCATCGATTGGCCTCCACCAGCGTGATAATGAACGTCTACTACAAACTCTGGTTCACCTAAGAGACTTAGGAAATACCGTACTTGTTGTTGAGCATGACGAAGATGCGATTCGTTGCGCTGACCATGTTATCGATATAGGTCCAGGCGCAGGTGTTCATGGTGGTCACGTGGTGGCAGAAGGTACCATGCAAGACATCATCGAAAATCCGAACTCTTTAACAGGGCAATACCTGAGCGGCGCCAAAGAAATTGCGGTACCAAAACAAAGAACGCCTATCAACAAGAAAAAGGTCGTCGAGATCGTTGGCGCGAAAGGAAACAACCTAAAGAATGTCACTGCGACAATCCCTGTAGGCTTGTTCAGCTGTATTACGGGTGTATCGGGGTCAGGAAAATCAACACTAATCAATGACACCTTCTTTAAAGTTGCTCACACTCAATTAAACGGTGCAACCACTGCGGTTCCGGCACAGCACAAAAAGATAAAAGGCTTAGAGCATTTCGACAAAGTGATCGATATTGATCAAAGCCCTATCGGTCGCACCCCTAGATCAAACCCTGCAACCTACACTGGTATTTTCACGCCAATTCGTGAGTTATTTGCAGGTACCCAAGAATCACGATCTCGTGGCTACAAGCCAGGTCGATTCAGTTTTAACGTTCGTGGTGGTCGCTGTGAAGCGTGTCAGGGAGACGGTGTCATCAAAGTAGAGATGCATTTCTTGCCAGATGTGTATGTACCGTGTGATGTGTGTAAAGGTAAGCGTTATAACCGTGAGACTCTAGAGGTCCGCTACAAGGGTAAAACCATTGACGAAGTTCTAGAGATGACTGTCGAAGATGCTCGTGAATACTTCAACCCGGTACCCGTTATCGCTCGTAAGCTGCAAACCCTAATGGATGTTGGCCTTTCCTACATTCGCCTCGGACAAGCAGCGACAACCTTATCTGGTGGTGAAGCGCAACGCGTTAAATTAGCGCGTGAATTGTCTAAAAGAGACACGGGAAAAACCTTATACATTCTCGATGAGCCAACAACAGGCCTACATTTCCACGATATCCAGCAACTGTTAACGGTATTACATAGATTACGTGATCACGGTAATACGGTTGTCGTGATTGAGCATAACCTAGACGTCGTCAAAACAGCGGACTGGATCCTAGATCTTGGCCCTGAAGGTGGTCAAGGGGGCGGGGAAATTGTTGCAGAAGGTACACCTGAAGATGTGGCGTTAGTCGAAGGTTCGCACACTGCTCGCTTCCTTAAGCCTATGTTAAATTTGAAGTAGGTGTAAAATAGCTCCCTGCGAGCAGACAGAAAAATGTTAAAGTAACAGAGCTTGTTTCAGAAGGAACAAGCTCTGTTTTTATAAGGTTAGGGATTTATGGCAACAATACATACTAGCGGTACCCAGCTAGAAAATCAGAGAACTCAGCTTCCGCTTAACAAGGCATTCCTTGCCTCTCTAGCTATTGTATTCTTAATAGCCATGCATTTTTTCATGCCCAATCCTGGAGGCTCAGGCCTTGCTTTATCCTTTAATCCAACCACTTGGTTAGCTCTTAGCTTTACGTTGGCGATTGGCTTCTACCAGCTTGCCACTAACCGAACACTCAAATATTCAAAGTTAACCGTTGGCTTTCTGATAAGCTGCATCATACTCACACTGCCGATTTTATACAGCAATGCCGCCCCTCAAGGAGCATCAGGGCGCTTACTTGGATTGTGGGCGGGCTTTGCATTATTCGTCGTGCTACAACAATTTAAGTTCAGCAATAAGCACAAGCAGCGCATGTTGTGGTTCATTGTGCTTGCTGTTGTCATACAGGCACTATTTGGCTATGTGCAATATTTCCTATTAGAACCTGGCAACCTATTTGGCTACAACACTGCTGCAAACCGACCATATGGGATATTCCAACAACCTAATGTAATGGCAAGCTTTCTTGCTACTGGTTTTGTGCTGTCAGCTTATCTTTTAGCAAGGCAACCAACTAAATATAATCACCAAATTAGCGAGTCGCTTCTACTTTATTTAACACCAGCCTTAACCGTACCTTTGCTGATCATCATCGCATCACGTACCGGATGGTTGGCTGCCGTCATTGGATTTGTATGCATTCTGCCTTATCTATACAAGTTCTCGACCAAGAAACGCTTCTACGGGTGGTGTGCATCAGTGCTCGTCGGTATCGTCGTCGCTTTTTCGGTTATCAGCCTTAGTGCAACTGATAGCCTCGCAAGTAAAAGGACGAACTTAGAAAGTCCACGAGCTTATACCTTTCCACAAGCGCTCGATATGATGATCGAAAAACCATTTACCGGTTATGGCTACGGAAAGTTCGAATCCGAATACACGCTATACACAGCCCGCCAACATCAACTTAACTCAAATTATCATCCCGGCCTTCCTGCAATGGATCACCCACACAATGAGTTCCTGTTTTGGGGGGTTGAAGGCGGAATAGTAACAATCATCGGGATCTTGATTGCTGCAGTGTTGGTGATGTCACGCATAGCAAGCTCAGCGAAAGGAACACGTCTAGCACTACTT
The DNA here is from genome assembly GCF_041439295.1 of Vibrio sp. 1F253. NCBI lineage: Bacteria > Pseudomonadati > Pseudomonadota > Gammaproteobacteria > Vibrionales > Vibrionaceae > Vibrio > Vibrio sp. 1F253. Next base: position 203,353 of record NZ_JBGONU010000003.1, read on the forward strand.
GCGCTATTCATACCTATACTCTTACATTCTCAGCTTGAGTATCCTTTTTACCACTCGGCGATTCACTGGATAACCTTTATCATTTTGATTTACTGGGTCGACCAACGGGCTTCTCGCCACTATCAGCAGCCGTTTAGTATCGTCAGTAAAACCCTATTCAGAGTGTCGAGCTTAGTCGTTCCTATCTTGGTGAGTTTTTACATGCTGAGTGCCTTACACACCAATTATGTACTCACTAAATTTGAAATGTCTAAGCCGAAAAACCCGGACATTCTTAAGCAGGTAACAAACCCCGTAGTCTGGAAAGATCGCTATGATTGGGACGTGTACAGTACCTATCTAAATATCGGCCTCTACAAAGCCGATCCTAGCCTGATCCAACCTTATATAGATTGGTCGTTAGAGATCATAAAGAGTAAGCCAAGGCCTACTTTCTACAGTAACCTGATTCTCGCGTATCAAGGATTAGGTGATCACAGCAAGGCAGAACAAATTCGTAGTGAAGCGAGCTTCTTGTTCCCAAATCGAGACTTTTCCAAGGTTCAGTATAAGAAGATATCGGAAGCAGAAAACAATATCTCTGCTGCTAAATGATGCCAAGGAATCTAGAGTCATTTTGCTGTAATGACGTTTAGCCTAGACACAAAAAAGCGCACATTCTCTCGTGCGCTTTTCTTTTAAACTTCAATTTATTAGCGTTATTTTAAAACGTCTTGTAACGCTTTTAAGCACAAAGCGACATTCTCTTTTCGAGCGCCATAACCCATTAAACCAATACGCCAAGCCTTCCCAGCCAGAGAGCCCAGCCCAGCACCGATTTCAAGATTATACTCTTCTAACAGCTGCGTTCTTATTTTGGCTTCATCAATCCCTTCAGGGAAGTAAAGCGCATTCAATTGAGGTAAGCGACTCTCTTCAGCAACCACAAACTCCAACCCCAAAGCTTCTACGCCAGCTTTAAGTTCTTGGTGCATCGCATAGTGACGAGACCACGCATTGTCTAGGCCTTCATTTTTCAACAAAACCAACGACTCATGCAGAGCATATAGGCTGTTCACAGGCGCAGTGTGGTGATAGCTACGCTTACCTTCTCCACTCCAATAACCTAATACCAAGCTCTGATCCAAGAACCAGCTTTGTACGGGAGCTTGACGTGCTTTCATTTTATCGACAGCACGTTGAGAGAACGTCACGGGAGATAAACCAGGTACACAAGACAGACACTTCTGACTGCCTGAATAAACCGCATCGAGTTGCCATTCATCAACCAACAATGGCACACCACCTAATGATGTCACCGCATCCACAATCGACAATGTATCAAACTGGCGAGCGACTGCGGAAATAGCTTGAGCATCCGATAACGCGCCAGTAGACGTCTCGGCATGCACAAATGCGACAGCAACAGCATCGGGGTTTTCTGCCAATGCCTTTTCTACCTTTTCAACTGAAACGGGCTTACCCCACTCGTCATCAACAAGGATGGCTTCACCACCGCAGCGAACAACATTCTCGCGCATACGCTCACCAAAAACACCGTTACGACAAACAATGACCTTTTCACCAGGCTCAATCAAATTAACAAAACAGGTTTCCATACCTGCACTGCCTGGTGCAGAGACAGCAATCGTAAATTCATTCTCTGTTTGGAATGCATACTTAAGAAGTTGTTTAAGCTCATCCATCATCGCAATAAATAGCGGGTCGAGGTGACCAATGGTTGGACGGCTTAAGGCCTGTAAAACTTGAGGAGAAATGTCTGAAGGCCCCGGCCCCATTAACGTTCGGTGTGGCGGATAAAAGCTATCGATAGCAGCAGTGAGTGTTAAATTAGACATGTACATCCCTTACGTTAATGTTGTGAACAATCCACCCTAAAGCAAATTGATTACCTCAGCAATTAGCCATAAGTATTGAGGTCAAACCAGTGTCACATAATTGTTAAAATTATTTTTCAATTATCTCACGTTACGGATTGACATTATTTGCGCAAACACGTTCAATGAAATGGCTATCTAGCAGAAGAGGAGCACTGCCCAGGCAGGTGTTTTGTGGAACCGCATTTCCAATACAAAACATTCATGGGGAGCAGTGCCGAGATAATAAAAGGATGCAGGACCTTTATTATCGGTTGAGCGGGCTGAATCCCGTTAACTGTCGCCATTTCTATATGGTGAAGAGCTTCTGAGGTTACTATTCTAATAATTCCTCTCTTTTTTGCTCTAAAACTCTCTTCGAAAAACATCGGACGTTGGATTACCCAACAGTAATTTATTTTAGGAAATCGTGGGAGATATATCGTGAGTGCATCTAATGTAGCTGGTTCTTTTAATGTCGCTAAGTTTGGTGGAACAAGTGTTGCCAACTTTGAAGCAATGAGCCGTTGTGCTGCCATTATTGAAAACAACTCAAATACGAAACTGGTCGTGAGTAGCGCATGCTCTGGCGTGACTAACCTGCTTGTTGAACTCGCGAATGGTGTTCAAGATAAAACTCGTCGCCAAGAACTAGTGACACAGTTAACCGACATTCATAATACGATTCTTGCTCAGCTAGCAGACCCAATTAGCATTGAAAAAGATGTGCACTGTATTCTGGATGATATTGCGAGCGCTGCAGAAGCCGCATCATTCCAAGCCAGTACCAAACTCACTGATCACCTAGTGGCATGTGGTGAACTGATGTCGACACATATCCTCGCTCAAATCATTCGCGAACGTGGTACACCAGCGGCTCGTTTTGATATCAGAGAAGTGATGCGCACCAATGATGATTTCGGTAAAGCAGAACCACAACTGGAAGATATTGCAGCCCTTGCACAGCAGAAACTGATTCCACTTTGCGAAGAACAAGTTGTCGTTACCCAAGGTTTTATCGGTGCCGACAGCGAAGGTAACACCACAACGTTAGGTCGTGGCGGCAGTGATTATTCAGCTGCACTGATTGCGGAGTCGGTACAAGCGATTGGCTTAGAAATTTGGACTGATGTTCCAGGCATCTACACCACAGATCCACGCATCGCATCGAAAGCATCTCCTATCCCAGAGATCAGCTTCAGTGAGGCATCTGAGATGGCAAACTTTGGCGCGAAAATATTACACCCTTCAACTCTGGTTCCTGCACTACGCCATCAAATCCCTGTTTTTGTCGGCTCATCAAAAGCACCAGAGCTTGGTGGAACATGGATTCGTCAACAAGTTGAAAGCTCTCCTCTGTTCAGAGCGCTTGCCCTACGCTGCAACCAAACCATGGTTACGCTACGCAGCGCTAACATGTTCCATGCCTATGGTTTTTTGGCAAAGGTATTCGAGATCCTGGCTAAACATAAGATCTCAGTCGATCTTATCACTACCTCAGAGATCAGTGTCTCACTTACTCTCGATCAAACCGATACCTCTGGTGGTGCTCCTGAGTTACCTGAAGCCGCTCGCCTTGAGCTTGAAGAGTTGTGTTCCGTAGATATTGAGCACGACCTATGCCTTGTTGCTCTTATTGGTAACAACATGAGCGAAAGCAAAGGCTATGCAAAGCAGGTATTCGGCACTCTAGAAGATTTCAACCTACGTATGATTTGTTACGGAGCAAGCCCACACAACCTATGCTTCTTGCTAGATGAATCTGTGTCTAAGTTGGCGATTCAAAAACTTCATCAAGAGTTATTTGAGTAGATAGTCCGTTTATCATCGACAGATAAATAACTAAATTACAGATACAAAAAGGGTTGCTATTAAGCAACCCTTTCTCTTTTTTACGTTACGAATCAAAGCTCGTTATAGATTCAAACTAGTTAATGTTTGGGCCTAACCACTTCTCAGCTTCCAACATATCCCAACCTTTACGGTCGGCATAGCTATCCACTTGATCCTGTTGAATCTGTGCAATCGCAAAGTATCGGGCATCAGGATGTGAAAAATACATACCAGACACTGAAGCACCAGGCCACATCGCGTAGCTCGTGGTTAGTGACATGTCGATCGCTTTTTCAACGTCCATCAACTCCCACAACGTTCCTTTTTCTGTATGTTCTGGGCAAGCAGGGTAACCTGGAGCTGGACGAATACCTTGGTACTTCTCACGAATCAAATCGTCATTAGACAGATCCTCATCCGGCGAGTAGCCCCAAATGTCCTTTCTCACTTCTTTATGCAGGTATTCAGCGAACGCTTCAGCCAATCGGTCAGCAACCGCCTGAATCATAATCGCGTTGTAGTCATCACCGTTGGCTTTGTATTCATCAGCAAGCTCACGCTCGCCGATACCACCAGTCACTGCAAAGCTACCAATCCAGTCCGCTTTACCGCTATCTTTCGGCGCAATGTAATCAGACAAACAGTAGTTAAAACCTTTTGGCTTCTCGGTTTGCTGACGAAGGTTGTGTAAAACGTTTAACACTTCAGTACGAGATTCATCGGTATACACTTCGATATCATCGCCAACGCTGTTAGCAGGGAACATCGCACACATCCCACGAGCTTCAAGTAATTTCTCTTTCTGTACTCGATCCAATAAATCGTTGGCATCTTTGAATAAGCGTTTCGCTTCCTTGCCCACTTCTTCATGATTAAGAATTGCAGGGTATTTACCGACCAATGACCATGTCATAAAGAATGGAGTCCAGTCGATGTACTGACGCAAAGTTGCCACATCAAAATCATTAAAGATGTGAACTCCCGGTTTAGCGGGTGCCGGTGGCGTGTAAGCATCCCAATCGATAGCTACTTTATTAGCACGTGCTCTTTCAAGAGTGACCGGTTTAGTACGAGGCTTCTTACGATTATGCTGATCGCGAACGCGATCGTAATCAATATCCAACTTCTCAACAAATGCAGGTTTCAATTCGTTAGATAGCAACGAAGTACACACACCCACCGCACGTGAAGCATTGTTTACGTAGACCACAGGCTCAGAGTAGTTCTGTTCTATCTTAACGGCTGTATGCGCTTTAGATGTGGTAGCTCCACCGATGAGAAGAGGCAGTTTAAAGCCTTGTCTTTCCATTTCTTTCGCAACATGCACCATCTCATCCAAGGAAGGAGTGATCAAACCCGAAAGGCCAATGATATCGACGTTTTCTTCCTTAGCGACCTTAAGGATTTTTTCACATGAAACCATCACGCCTAAATCGATAATTTCGTAGTTATTACACTGCAAGACAACGCCCACAATATTTTTGCCAATATCGTGAACATCGCCTTTTACGGTCGCAAGTAAGATTTTTCCGTTAGTTGCACCTACGTCTTTGGTTGCATTGATAAATGGCTCTAGATGGGCTACCGCTTGCTTCATAACACGTGCAGATTTCACCACTTGAGGAAGGAACATCTTACCTTCACCAAAGAGGTCACCAACCACATTCATACCATCCATTAATGGGCCTTCTATCACCTCGATAGGGCGAGAGGCATTAACACGAGCTTCTTCGGTATCTTCAACAATAAAGTCGGTAATACCTTTAACTAAGGAATGCTCTAAGCGTTTTTCTACTGGCCAGGTACGCCACTCTAAAGCAGATTTATCTTCAACTTTTCCAACTGCACGCTCTAGATATTCAGTTGCGATATCTAGCAAGCGCTCAGTGGAATCATCTCGGCGGTTTAGAACCACATCTTCAACGGCTTCACGTAAATCCTCAGGGACATTATCGTAAATCTCTAATTGCCCAGCATTTACGATGCCCATATCCATACCGTTTTTAAAGCAGTGGTATAGGAATACTGCGTGGATAGCCTCACGAACGTAGTTATTACCTCGGAATGAGAACGAAACATTCGATACACCACCAGAAATCATCGCATGAGGTAAGTCTCGTTTGATGTCCCCTACAGCTTCAATGAAATCGACCGCATAGTTGTTATGCTCATCAATACCTGTCGCCACAGCAAAAATGTTCGGGTCAAAAATAATATCTTCAGGTGGGAAGCCCACTTCATCAACCAGAATATTGTAGGCATTAGTACAAATCTCAACCTTACGCTCTCGAGTATCAGCTTGGCCAACTTCATCGAACGCCATCACGATAACGGCTGCACCATATCGGCGAACCAGTTTCGCTTGTTCGACAAACTTCTCTTTCCCTTCCTTCAATGAGATCGAGTTAACGATGCCTTTACCCTGAATACATTTCAGACCCGCTTCAATCACTTCCCATTTTGAAGAGTCGACCATGACTGGCACTTTCGAGATCTCAGGCTCAGACGCACATAGATTAAGGAATTTAACCATACACGCCTCAGCGTCTAGCATCCCTTCATCCATGTTGATATCGATAATTTGAGCGCCATTCTCAACTTGCTCTCGAGCCACACTCAAAGCTTCATCATATAGCTCTTCTTTGATAAGGCGCTTAAAGCGAGCAGAGCCCGTAACGTTAGTTCGCTCACCCACGTTAACAAACAGAGATTCCTTGGATATCGTCAATGGCTCTAAACCAGAGAGACGACAAGAGACGGGTAAATCTGGTAATTGGCGCGGTGTCACACCTTCAACAGCTTCTGCCATTTGGCGTATATGTTCTGGCGTTGTACCACAACATCCACCAATTAAGTTCAAGAAGCCACTTTCAGCCCATTCCTTAACGTGTTCAGCCATATCTTCTGGAGACAAGTCATATTCACCGAATGCATTAGGTAAACCTGCATTAGGGTGAGCGGAAACATTGCATTCTGAAATACGAGACATTTCACCAACGTATTCACGCAGTTCGTCAGGACCTAATGCACAGTTCAATCCAAATGAGATAGGTTTTACATGACGAAGGGCATTATAGAAGGCTTCTGTTGTTTGTCCGGAAAGCGTTCGACCAGATGCATCTGTGATAGTACCGGAGATCATAACCGGTAAAATGATACCTACTTCTTCAAAGACAGATTCAACCGCAAAAGCACACGCTTTCGCGTTTAACGTATCGAAGATAGTTTCAATAAGAATTAAGTCTGAACCGCCCTTGATAAGCGCACGAGTCGATTCAGAGTAAGCGTCAACAAGTTCATCAAAGCTAACATTACGATAGCCCGGATCATTAACATCTGGGGAGAGAGAACAAGTTCGGTTAGTTGGACCTAACACACCCGCCACGAAACGGGGTTTATCAGGAGTCTTCACTGTCCATTCATCTGCTGCTTCACGAGCCAACTTAGCAGCAGCATAGTTAATTTCTTCGCTAAGACTTTCCATATCATAGTCGGCCATAGCGATGGTTGTAGCGTTAAAGGTATTGGTCTCGAGGATATCAGCACCGGCTTCCAAATACTCCATATGGATATCTTTGATAAGCTTAGGTTGTGTAAGTACCAAAAGGTCGTTGTTACCTTTTAAGTCACTATACCAATCAGCAAATCGCTCACCGCGATAGTCTTGCTCTTCCAATTTATAATCCTGAATCATGGTACCCATGCCACCATCAATCAGTAAAATTCGTTGCTTCAACAGAGCGTCAATCTTTTGCCTTACATTACTTCCCACGATACAACCTCATTCCTTTAATTATCTCTCCATCCTACCACACATTCGAAAGGAGTCTAGACGTCTAAAACATGAAGTAAATAACCAAGTCATGACAAAAAAATGTTTGCTATTTGAGCATGAGAGAACGAGAATTAATATTCATATTTTGTTACATATTGGAATCCCAATGTCGGTCTATTACACCTTATGCTTCTTGTCCGCTGCAGCCATGCTTATTGCTTTCGTTAATACCAAAATTGGTAAAATGCAGACAACCATCGCCATCACAGCTGGCTCAATGATGCTATCTCTATTGATTATCATTGCGGGACAAAACAATTGGTTCCAATTGGCTGACATCGCTTCAGAAACCGTTGCCAGTATCAACTTTGAAGACTTCCTCCTAAAAGGAATACTGGGATTCTTACTTTTTGCAGGTGGTTTGGGGATTAAGTTACCTAATCTAAAAGATCAGAAATGGGAAATAACGGTACTCGCTCTTGGTGCTACACTGTTTTCGACATTCTTTATTGGCTTTGTACTTTATGGGTTTTGTCAATTTATCGGTATTCAATTTGACCTAATTTATTGCTTACTGTTTGGTTCTCTAATATCTCCAACCGATCCAATAGCTGTATTAGCAATAGTGAAGAAGCTCGATGCTCCCAGACGAATCTCTACTCAAATCGAGGGAGAATCTCTATTCAACGATGGTTTTGGCCTAGTTATCTTCGTAACCCTATTTACCATTGCGTTCGGCACAGAAGCTCCGACTGTAGGTAGCGTGACCATGTTATTCGTCCAAGAGGCTATTGGCGGTATCGTCTACGGATTTGTTCTAGGTTTGATATTCCACTATCTAATCAGCAACACCGATGACCACTCGATGGAGTTGCTATTAACCATCGGTATTCCTACAGCTGGTTATGCTTTTGCAGAGGTTCTGCATGTATCTGGACCATTAGCAATGGTGGTATCTGGTATCATGATAGGCAACTGGACACGCTTCATCGGATTTTCTAAGGAAAGTGAGGATCACCTAGACCATTTCTGGGAATTAATAGATGAGTTCTTAAATGGCGTACTATTCTTATTGATTGGTATGTCTATGCTGCTATTCAAGTTCCACCAAGAAGATTGGATTTTGATGGCGTTCGCAGTCCCTCTAGTATTGAGTGCACGCTATCTAAGTGTTTTCTTGTCTTATATTGGATTTAAACGCTTTAGAACTTACAACCCATGGTCGACTAAGATTCTAACTTGGGGTGGTCTACGCGGAGGCTTAGCTCTAGCTATGGCACTTTCAATCCCTTCAGGTATCTGGGTGATTGAAGACAAAGCAATAGATGTTAAAGAGATAATCCTCGTTATGACCTATGCTGTTGTTGTGTTCTCTATTCTGGTTCAAGGATCAACAATCACTCCAATGATAGAAAAAGCGAAACAAGCTGAGAAAGAATTGGATTAATACCTAAAAATATAAACGAAGGTCGCTTAGTAGAAGCGGCCTTTTTTGTACCTGTGTCCATCAACAAGCACGCCTCTCTAGCCTACAAGTTGCTCCCTTATCTCTGACCACTACTTTAGTCATGATTGCTATCTGCAATCACGACTCTTGGTCGTACCTAACGCTTCCAAACAGGCCAACAAGCAACCACCAGTTTGAGTGCATTCGAGCGAAGATAAACACAAAGCATTTACGGAAATAAATTAAGTAAAGATACATGGCCTTCTTTTCAAGTGAAGTATTGAAAGCATAATAAAGTGTAGAAAGAGAACCACGATCGAAGAGGAATTGTAATTAGAGTAAAGCTTCGCACACCAATGTTCTAGAACCGAAACTTCTCTATAGAACATCTGATGCAGTAGCAAGAAGGGTCTAGTCTTTCTACCGGGGCGTGCAGTCTAGATCCTTAAATATGCCAGAGGAGGACTGAGTCGCACTCCGGAGATTCAACCAAACTGGTAAGTTAGGAGGACGCCTAGTTCTCCCAACATTGCTTCGAAGAAGCAACAGACGTAAAAAAACCTAGCATTTCTGCTGAGGCTTTGTATGTGGCAGGAGTAGAGGTTTAGACTCCCAACACGCGCTATTTTGGCAAGCCGGAGAATCCGCTGCTTTGCTAATGGCGTATAATTAGCTTCAGAAAGCAAAAAGGCCCTAGCATTTCTGCTAGAGCCTTAAATATGGCAGGGGTGGAGAGATTCGAACTCCCAACACGCGGATTTGGAATTATATAAAAAAATATAAAAATCATAATCTTATAAATAAAATCAAATCGATATACGGGTATTACCGTTTATTTCTGTATTTTAAATCTTGGAAATAACCACATCGAGACTAACAACCTTCCCCCGACTCTTAGCCAGTGTTTAAGCGTTAGCAAGCTATAAACCTATGATTCATATCATTCACAGATAATCAAATAAGTGCATAATAGAAAGTTATATGGCAACTTTTGCCTAGAGCGGTATAGCTCATGCATGATTAAATACGAGACTTAAATATCAAGGAGGTAGTTTGTGTTAGGCATATGTTCGAGTATCAAGATCTATATTTACATTGGTTTAGCGGTACTATTCTCTTGCTTGTCGTATTCACTCTACCAAAAAGAGCAAGAGCTTTCGGGTTATCAAGTGCAGGTGAGCCAATTGGAAGCGAATAATTCTATTTTGAAAGGCAATCTAGATAGTATGCATAATACTCTTGAGTCTCTCCAATTACAGTACGATAACTACAGGGACTTACACTCTACTGCTGATTCAGAAGTGGCTGAGTTACATAAAAAGAATAGAAAACTAGACAAAAAAAATACATCGTTTGGTAAAGAAATAATCAAAATTAAAAAGGAATTGAACATTGCTGAAGCAAAGTTACTTGAGTACCAGATCCCCGATTCTATTATTGATGCTTACAACGCTAACGGCATGTACAACGCACAAGTTACCTCCCCCTGAACCTGTAGTAGTAAAAAAGACAGTTAATATATATGTGACTATCCCTGAATCACTGCTTGTAGATCAATGCGCTGAACCAGCAGTTTTGAGTCACGGTGACACGGTTAGTGACCTAGTTAACGCTGTCAACCAGAATCGCACAGGCATTCAAAAGTGCCAAAACGTAATTGATGCAATCATCAACTATAACAATGAGGCTAAGAGCAAATCTGGTGTTTAATGCTGACTTTCTTTGTAAAATCGGAAAAGAGCGACAACAAGCATTATATTTTTTGGGTTAAGTATGAATTTAAAGTCTTTAAGAAAAAAGTCAGTAATTGAACTTGGAACATCAGTTCCAATATTGTTGTTAGCCGTTGGCATTCCATTTATGTGTTGGTTTGGGGTTTTAAAAGGAAATGGCGACGTATCTTCGTGGTTTCAACGTAGTGGATCTATTATGGTTCTCTTTGCTGTATGGGCTGAGTTTAAGCTCTTTAAACTAGGTGCAATTCTTAATCCTAGAAGTGATGATGGACAAACTTGGGAGGACTTAGATCATGCAGATATTCTTCATAAAGAGTTTGCTGTCTATTTAGCTACGTTCAAAATTATTGCAGCGATGTTAGCAATTACCGGAACGCTGATTTGTGGATATGGCGATCTGCTCCACAAACACTTGTACTAAAAATATAGCAAATTGTTCAAGAGTGATTTGGGACGGAAAATTACAACTCTACGTTTAAGTAAACTGTGACTTGAAAATGGTTATGGATCACCCTATAGCCTCATTATGTGCATGGAGAGTTTTATGTTCAGCATCTTTAAGAAAAAAAAGACAGGTTTAGATATCGTTCTTCATAATTTAACTATGATGGGATATGACATTCTTCCTCATGGTATTACTGTTGCTACAGCTGAATTAGCCAGTGGTTATCGTCCTGCAGAAGTCGCTTCTCATATCGCGTTCACTACTATGGCTCGTGATATCCATGAAGCTAGGGATAATTTTCTAACAATCAGTGCAATTTATCCCCATGGTATGGCGTTGCTCGATGTTCTCAAAGACTGCAAGGATAATCATTTAATGAATCCAGCTCAGTGGGAAAATGATTCAACCGCAGTGTATCGAATCATTACTCTTGATGAGCAGCAACTAGAGTGGATCGGAAAGATTTTAAATGACCCTGTAGCTGGCAAAAATCGCTTGGCAACGAGCAGAATCGAGTATCAAGTGTAGAAAACAAATAGCTCACGAATGGCAGTTAACCTTCAGCACTTTGGGTTCGTTATTACAATGGCTCTGACATTACGCTGCTTGCTAATAAACCCAGACAAACATTTAAGGGTATCCAAACGTTTAGCACTACGCTTTTTGATGCTGATTCAAAGGATTCAGCATCAAAGTCTCTTCTAAATGTTCAGGGGCTAGATGCGCATAACGCATGGTTGTTGTGATTTCACTATGACCCAGTACATCTCTTAGCTTCACAATATTGCCGCCGCTCATCACATAATGACTCGCAAAGGTATGACGTAGAACGTGAGTCATTTGCCCTTTCGGTAAGTCAATATTTGCTTCTGAAACCGCCTTTCGAAAAGCCGATAAGCTGTTTAAAAACATCCTCTCTTCACTGATAGACTCAAGAGCGGTGAGTTCATCATAAAGCGTTTGATTAATCGGTACGGTGCGATTCTTGGATGATTTGGTATTCAAAAACGTGATCTGATTATTTTTGATTTGTGAGGGCTTTAGGCTTTCCGCCTCTCCCCACCTAGCACCCGTTGCTAAGCAAATTTTCACGATAAACACCAAAGACCGATTGCTGACTGTTTGACAAGAACCCAATAGCCTTGCGATCTCATCATGGTCCAAATACCTCAACTCTTTTTCACGCTCTTTGAACTGACGAATTTTACTCAGCGGGTTCTCAAACTCAATCACCCCTAACCTCTCTAACTCATTAAACATCGCCCTAAGGTAGGCATGCTCTCGGTTTATGGTAGTGGTGGTCACTTCAATGCTTCGTTGTTCTCGATAGTGCGCAAAATCTTTACTCGTAAAATCGCTCGCAATGGGGTTACCCAAACGCTCTGATATTCGATAAAGACTCTTTCTCAGTCGAATATGATCGCGTAGCGTTTTACCGTGCATTCGATACCAAAGCGTGATCAATTCATCCAGCGTTCGAAAGTCCTTACCC